>NZ_QJSX01000008.1:1928-213630 GCF_003217515.1 Deinococcus yavapaiensis KR-236
TCAAGTCGCTTCTGCCGGTGACGTTCACGCTCACGGCCTTCACGGCGTCGGCTCCACGGGTGACGCCGGAGTCGTAGAGCTTGACGCCGTCCCCGTACACTTGAAAAACGACGCTGCCTCGGTCGCCCACCTCGTCGTCGACGCCGACTTGCGCGGAGAACGTCTGGCAAGCGCCGCCGAGGTAGTACGACAAGGTGCTGGCCGCGTGGACGCCGAGTCCCTTCGCGAACGTCTGAGTGCCGATGGTGAGAACGCGGCCGTCGCCGAGGGCTTGCTCGCCGTTGCTGCGGTCCTTCTCGACGGGCCCCCAGGCGTTCGTCGCCGAGGTCCACGCGAGGTCGCTCAGAAAGCGCTCGCCCGTCGGGGCGGGCGGAGGCGCGCAGCTCACCTTCGCGCTCGCCCAATCGGCGTGGTCGTAGTCGATGCTGTCGCCGCCGTTCGTCACGACGAGCTTCAGTTCGCTTCTGCCGGTGACGTTCACGCTCACGGCCTTCACGGCGTCGGCTCCACGGGTGACGCCGGAGTCGTAGAGCTTGACGCCGTCCCCGTACACTTGAAAGACGACGCTGCCTCGGTCGCCCACCTCGTCGTCGACGCCGACTTGTGCGGAGAACGTCTGGCAGACGCCCCCTAGGGCATAGGACAAGGTACTGCTCGCGTGGACGCCGAGTCCCTTCGCGAACGTCTGAGTGCCGATGGTGAGAACGCGGCCGTCGCCGAGGGCTTGCTCGCCGTTGCTGCGGTCCTTCTCGACGGGCCCCCAGGCGTTCGTCGCCGAGGTCCACGTGAGGTCGCTCAAGAAGTTGTCGCCGCCACGCACTTGGGTTGCGCCGAGGCCGGGCGCCGCCGTGCTGGGGCCGGTCCAAGGAAAAGCGCGTCCCGCGGTGTAAGGATCGCCGATCGGCGCGTCGAGCCGATCGCTCCACGGATAAGACGTTCCGGCCGCGTAAGGATCGCTCGCCTTGGAAGGCCGGCTGGACGGCGCGGGAGCTTGGCTGCATGAAAACAGCAACAGGGGGAGGCTGAGACGAAGCAACGAGCGCGCTGGTCTTCTTGGCATGAATCTCCCTCCCGCCCGCGGGAAAGGTCGCGTTCGGGGTGACTTTTTCAGCTTGCCATGCCTCTACGGCCCGCTCGTGACAGCTCCGCACGCGGCCCTTCATCTTTTTCCGCTTTCGCGTTCATGGGCGCTGCGACGTCGACTTCCCGATCCTTGCAATGCTTGTTGCGAAGTTCTATGATTTTGCAAGAAGCATTGCAGCGTCGTGGAGGGTGAATGCTCACGGAACTACTCGCCGAACGTCTCGCCGATCTCACCCCGGCCGAACGTCGCGTCGCCGATCATCTTCAGCGCCGCGCCGACGAGCTTCCCATGCTCAGTGCCGCCGCCATCGCCCGCGACAGCGGCGTGAATCCGTCGAGCGTGACCCGCCTCGCGCAGAAGCTCGGCTTCCAAGGCTATCCCGACTTCCAACAAGCGGTTCGCTTGCACCTTCGCGCTCGCCACTCGCCCACCACCTTGCCCACCCAATCGCTCGCGCAAGCCCACTGGGCGCAGGAGCACCGAGCGATCGACATGCTCGCTCAACTTCCTGAGGCGCACATCGACGACGCCGTCACGCTTCTGCACGACGCTCGGCGTGTCCTCGTCACGGGCGCGCGCGCCTCCACGCCCGCCGCCTCGTACGCCACCCACCTGTGGAGAAGCGTACGTGCGGACGTGCACCTGCTCGGCGGGGACGCCCCCGGCCTGCCCGAACTTTGGTTCGACGTCGGGCCGCCAGACCTCCTCGTCGCGTTCACCGTGCGGCGCTACGCGCGCAGCACCGCCACCCTCATTCACGCTGCCGAGCGCCGTGGCGTGCCACTCCTGCTCGTCACGGACAGCCTCGCCGCGCCCGGCGCCCGCACCGCGCGACGACTCCTGCTCGCGTCCGCGCCCGTCGAGGAGTCCAAGTTCGTGCCGCTCGCCGCGCCTGCCAGCCTCGTGATGCTGCTCGCCTCGAAACTCCTCGAGCGCACCGGAGACGAGCGCCTCCACGCCATCGACGCCGCCCTCGCCGACACCGAAGCCCTCACCTACTGACTCGGGAGGTCCCGTGAAGATCGAAGCAGCCGAACTCCGCGTCCTCGAACTTCCCATGCGCTTCTCCTTCGAAACGTCCTTCGGCGCCCAGCGCCGCCGCTTCGTTCCCCTGCTGACCTTGCACGCGGACGGCGTGGAGGGGTACGCGGAAGGCGTCATGGACCACTTGCCCCTCTACCTGGAGGAGACTCTGCCCGGCGCGGTCACCTTCGTACGCGAGCAACTCCTGCCCCGCGTGCTCGGCGTGGACTTCGAAACGCCCGAAGCGCTCGCGCGAACGCTGAGCGTGTACCGCGGCAACCGCATGGCGCGGGCGATGGTCGAGATGGCCTTTTGGGATGCCTGGGCCAAAAGCCTCGACTTGCCGTTGTGGCGCCTCCTCGGCGGCGTTCGTACGCTCATTCCCGTCGGCGTCAGCATCGGCATCCAAGACAGCTTGGAAGCCACCCGTGAGCAAGCCCTGCGTTACGCCGCCGAAGGCTACCGGCGCGTCAAACTCAAGATCAAACCCGGTTGGGACGTCGAGCCCGTGCGTGCCGTGCGCGAAGCGCTGCCCGACATCGCCCTCACCGTCGACGCGAACAGCGCCTACACCCTCACCGACACGGGCGCCCTCCAAGCGCTCGACGCATACCACCTCAAGTACATCGAACAACCCCTCGCGCACGACGACCTCACCGATCACGCCGAGTTGCAAGCTCGGCTGCGCACGCCCGTCTGCCTCGACGAGAGCATCACCAGCTTGCAGGGCGCCCGCAAAGCCTTGGCGCTTCAGGCGGCGCGCGTCGTCAACCTCAAGGTCGCGCGCGTCGGCGGACACCTGGAGGCGCGCCGCATCCACGACCTCACCCTCGCCTTCGACGCGCCCATCTGGTGCGGCGGCATGATGGAGACGGGCGTGGGCCGCGCGCACAACCTGCACCTCTCCACCTTGCAGAACTACACCCAGCCGGGCGACACCGCCAGCGGCAGCCGATACTGGGACAAGGACATCATCGAAGAGCCTCTCGAAGCGCGAGAAGGCTACCAAACCGTTCCGCCGGGTTCCGGCATCGGCGTGACCCTCGACCTCGCGTTCATCGATTCCGTGACGCGCGCCCGCCACGACGTTCGTCCGTCCGCCTTTCCGATTCCCGCCGAAGTGTACTGACCGGAGGTTCGTATGAAACACGCCACGCTTCTCGCCCTCGCCTTGCTTTGCACCGCTCAAGCCGCGCCCCGCACCCTCGCGCAAATCCAGGCGTCGGGCACCTTGCGCCTCGGCACAGAAGGAGCCTTCCCTCCCTTCAACTACTTCGAATCGAAGAAACTGGTCGGCTTCGAAGTCGATCTCGGCAACGCCCTCGCCAAAGCGATGAACCTCAAAGCCGAGTGGCAGACCTTGCCGTTCGACAACCTTCTCATCGCCCTCAACCAGGGACGCTTCGATTACGTTATCGCCTCGCACGCCATCACGCCCGAGCGCCAAAAGGCTGTCGACTTCGCCAAGCCGCACTACTGCTCGACCGTGAACATCGTCGCGAAGGTCGGCGGACCGCTCGACCGCAAGGCCCTCGCGGGCAAGACCGTCGGGGCGCAGGTGGGCACCGCGCAACTTCCGATTCTGCGCGCCGTTCCCGGGATCAAGGACGTGTTGACCTACCCGAACGACCAAGTGGCGCTCACCGCCTTGCAAAGCGGCCGCGTCGACGCGTGGAGCAGCAACGGGCCCGTCGTGGCGTACATGCTCAAGCAGGCCAAGCTGCAAAACAGCATCAAGATCGGCGAGGTGATCTCCAACGAACGCAACGCCAGCGCCGTCGCCAAAGGCAACACCGCCTTGCGAAGCGCCATCGACGCGGCGCTCGACAAGCTCATGAAGGACGGCACGTACGCCAAGCTGTCGAACAAGTGGTTCGGCCAGGACATCCGCTGCAAGTGACGGTCGATCTTCGCGAACTCACGACCCCCAACGCCATCGAGCCGTTGCAGGAACTGCAAGCGCGCGTGTGGGACCTGCCGCACCTCGAAGTCGTTCCCAAGGACATCCTGCAAGCCCTCGTCCACGCGGGCGCCCTCCTCGTCGGGGCGTTCGTGGACGGCGCGCTCGCCGGATTCGTTCTGGGATTTCCCACGAACGATCCGCGCACGCAACACTCGCACATGCTCGGCGTGCATCCGGAGTTCCGTCGGCTCGGCCTCGCGCTGAGGCTCAAGCTCTACCAACGCGATTGGTGCTTGGCGCGCGGCATCACGCGCGTCGTGTGGACTTACGATCCCCTGAAAGTCCCGAACGCCGCCTTCAACATCGCGCGGCTCGGCGCGACGAGCCGCACCTACCTCGACGACTACTACGGAAGCCTCGGCGGCATCGACGCGGGCGCACCTTCCGACCGGCTTCTCGCCGAGTGGCGACTCGACGCGCCACGCGCGGACGTCGCGGGCTTCGACGACGCTCCCTTCCTCAACGATCCGCTCACCGGACGGCCCGTGTCGACCGAAGCGACGCTCGCGCTTCCGCGCGTGCGGCTGCACGTCCCGCCCGACTTCGGACGCCTGCTCGCCGTCGAGCCGGACGCCGCTCGCGCGTGGCGCGCGAGCACGGGTCCGCTGTTCAAGGCGGCCTTCGCTGCGGGGTACCGCGTCACGCACTTCGAAGCGCGGCCCCACCCGGCGTACCTGCTCACCCGCGAAGACCCGACCTGATCGAAGGCTCCTTTCGAGAAGGCCGAAGCACGCCCTCCGTCGGCGGAGGGCGGCTCGGCGTTCACGACTTCGCGACGATACACTGAATGACCGCGTTTCCCGGGAGGAACTCGTGGATCGACTGACGCACGTCCTGACCTCGCTCGCGGTCCTTTCGACGTTGGCGCCGCCAGACGCGACGCGTGCCGACGACCGGCTCGCTCGGCGGCTCGTCGCCGCCTACCCGAGCGTCCTCGCACGCGTCGAGCGAGGAGGATTCGTGGTGTGGCGCGATGGAACTCGCATGGCGTTCGACGACGGACGCGAACCGACGTCGTACCTCGAGCGCCTCGACCACGCCGATTTGCGTGACCAACTGACGACGCCCTACCCGGCATGCGCGCCGATTCTGCCTCCCGCCTGGAACGTCGACCCCGGTCGACTGCGCCACGAAGCCTTTTTCGCGAAGTTGTACGGCGAGACCGAGGCGGCAGTGCGCGCCAACCTCGTCGCCGTGGATTGGTTCGGGCAGCGCGTTTCGTTCACGCGTGTCGGCGGAGCCGCCGAGGCGTTGCGGCGCGTGGCGGCGGAGATCGCGCGCTTGCCGGAGTTGCGGCCCTTCGCGACGCCCTCGGCGGGCACGTTCGTGCGCCGTGACGTCGCCGGCACGAACCGGGTGAGCATGCACGCGTACGCCGCCGCCATCGACCTCAACGTGAAGTCGTCCGATTACTGGCGTTGGACGGGTGCCCGCGAGGGTTCGCCGAACGTGCGCTACCGCAACCGGATGCCGCTCGAGCTCGTGCGAATCTTCGAGGCGCACGGCTTCGTGTGGGGCGGTCGCTGGTACCACTTCGACACGATGCACTTCGAGTATCGGCCCGAACTCGCCTCGCTCGGAACCTGCCCTTCGTGATGCCGCGGGGACAAATCGAACGAAGAAAACGGCCGCTCGGGCCGTTGATGGTGAACATTATACGACACGATGCGGCCATTCACAAGCTTTATGCGGGCGCTCGTAGGGCAGGGGAGAGGAGGTTCGGCTCTACACGAGTTCTGAACATTCACTTGTCGGAACTTGAAGACGCTCGGAGCACACTTGTGGCATGAAGACGATTTTGATCGTGGAAGACAACCACGGCATTCGAGAAATGGTTCGCGAGTACCTCTCCGAGCACGGATACAAAGTCAAGGTGGCGAGCAACGGCGTCGAAGGCTTGCTCGAAGCGCGGCACACCCCGCCCGACCTGATTCTGCTCGACGTCATGATGCCCGGCATGGACGGCTTGGAGTTCATTCGCAAGTACCGCGCTTCGAGCGGCACGCCCGTGATCTTCCTCACCGCCAAGGACTCTGAACTCGACAAGGTGCTCGGCCTAGAGCTCGGCGCGGACGATTACGTCACGAAGCCTTTCTCGATGGCGGAACTTCTCGCGCGCGTGAAAGTGCAACTGCGCCGCCAAGACGCCGCCCCGCAGATCGGGCCCGTACGGGCAGGCGAAGTGGAGCTCGACGCGAGCACGCGATCGTTTCGCGTGCGCGGGCAGGACGTGACGTTGACGCGCAGCGAGTTCGAGCTCATGGAGTTGTTCGTGCGGCATCCCCTGCGGGTGTTTTCGCGACTGGAATTGCTGGAGCACTTGCAGGAAGAAGCGCTCGGGTCGGAACGTACCATCGACGTGCACGTGCGGAACTTGCGCGGAAAGATCGAGGCCGAGCCGAGCAAGCCCAAGCTTTTGGAGACGGTGTTCGGCGTCGGTTACCGCTTCAATCCGGGATCTGGCGCGTGACACGTTCGTGGTGGCAGACGTTGGCGTTCAAGCTGACCGTTGCCTTCGCGTTCGTGGCGCTGCTCGCGCTCGGCACCGTCGGATTGATCTCGTCGCTTTCGACGCGCAGCGAGTTCAACTCGTTCATCAACGAGCGAACTCGAGAAGATTTGATTTCGCAGGTGCAATCGTACGTGCAGCAAAACGGCACGGTGCAAGGATTTTCTCAGCGAGGCCGAACGAGGGACCGCGGTCCCACCACCTCGCTCGACACCAACGGGCGCGGACCTCGCCCCGGGCAAGGCTCCGCGCCGAGGCGCGACGTCGACCCGTTCGTGGTGCTCGACGCGCAACGCCAACCCCTGGGAACGCTGCCCGACGGCGCCGTGACGAGCACCCAGCAGGCGAACGCCTTTCCCGTGAGCGTGAACGGTCGCGTGGTCGCGTACGTCGCGGAGTCGAACTTCGCCATGACGCTCGATCCGCGCAGCCAGCAGTTTTTGCAGCGCACGACGAACGCGATCTTGTGGGCGATGCTCGCCGCCGTCGTCGCGGCCGTGCTGATGGGCTTGCTGGTGGCGCGCGCCTTGCTCGGCCCGCTTCGCGAATTGCTGGAGCGCATTCACGCCATGCGGCGCGGTGAGGCGCCGACGGCCCTGGCGCGCGCGCGAAACGACGAATTCGGCGAGGTGCTCACCGCCTTTCACGACATGCACGCGTCCGTGGCGCTCAACCAGCAGGCGAGGCGTCAACTCACGGCGAACATCGCGCACGACCTCAACACCCCGCTCTCCGTGATGTCGGGCACGCTGGAGGCGATTCTCGACGGGACCTTCAAACCCACCAACGAGCGCCTCGCGCGCTTGCTGCGCGAATCTCGGCACATGAGCGACCTCGTGAACGACTTGCGCTTCTTGGCGCTCGTCGACGCGGGCGAACTGCACTTGCAGCGCTCGAACGCGAACGTCGCCGAGCTCGTGCGTGAAGCGACCGACAGCTTCTCGGAGCGGGCGGCGCACTCGGACGTGACCTTGAGCTTCGGGGCGAGCGGACCAGACGTCGACGTTCCCGTGGACGCGCGCCGCGTGACCCAGGTCGTTCACAACCTGCTCTCCAACGCGTTCGCGCACACGCCGCGAGGCGGCCGGGTGGAGGTGCGCGCCCGCACCTCGCCGAGTACCGTCCAAGTGAGCGTGAGCGACACGGGCTCGGGCATCGCCGCGCAGCACTTGCCGTTCGTGTTCGACCGCCTGTACCGCGGCGACGAGGCGAGAAGCGAAGGTGGCAGCGGCCTCGGTCTTTCGATTTGCAAGTCGATCGTGGAGGCGCACGGCGGCGAGATTTCGATTGCCAGCGAGGTCGGGCGTGGCACGACCGTCGCCTTCACGCTTCCGCGACGCGACTCGTTGACCGAGCGTCGCGAGGAGGGGCAGCAAGCGACTTGACCGCGTCAAGCCCGTGAGGTCGAGGTGACACGGCCCTCGCCGCTTTCACCGTTCCTTGAGCTTCGGTTTCATGTCATCCTCGGTGGGCGAATCGCTGCCTAAAGTACGGAGCGGCTTTCGAGCCTCGACGTGATGCCCGACTTCTCGACTTCCACTGACACGAACCGCTTGGGACGCGCCTTCGAGGCGTTGCCCGACCCGTTCTTCGTGCTCGATTCCGATTGGCGCGTCACCTTTCTCAACGGTGCCGCCGCCGCCTTCGTCGATCGAAGCGAGGCGGCCCTGCAGGGCCGCGTGCTGTGGGAGGTGTTTCCCGGCGTTATCGGCTCGAGCTTCGAGGTTTCGCTTCGCCTCGCCCGGAGCGAGGCGAAGCTCGTGGAGGACGAGGCGTACTTCTCACGCTTCGGGCGCTGGGTGGAGGTGCGGGCCTTTCCCGTCGACGATGGGCTCGCCGTGCACGTTCGGGACGTCACGGCCCGCAAGGACGCCCAGCGCCGAGCGCAGGCCCTGCGTGAAGTCACGCTCGCCCTCGCGCGGCCCTTGACCCGGGACGAGGTGGTGCGCGCCGTGCTCACCCTCGCCTTGCCCGCCCTCGGCGCCTACGCGGGCCTCATCGCGCGTCTCACGCCCGAAGGCGACGCCTTGGAAGTCGAGCAGACCGCCGGGTATCCCGTCGAAATCGCCCGCACGTGGCGACGGCACCCCCTCGAGGCGCCCCTGCCCGTCACGACGTGCGTGCGAGAAAACCGCGTGGTGTTGCTGCCCGAGGCGGAGTTGGACGGCGATCCCACCTTGCGTCGACATCGCACGCCCACGACCCGCAGCCTCGCGGCGCTTCCCTTGCGCTTCGGCGACAAGGTGACCGGTGCCTTGCTCGTCGCGTTCGATGTCGCGCACGCCTTCGACGCGGCGCAACGGGCGTTTCTGGAAGACGTGGCGGCTCAGGGCGCGGCGGCATTGGAGCGCGCGCACGCGTTCGACACGGAGGTGCGCGCCGCTCGCCACGCGAGGGCGCTCGTGGAATTGGGCGCGCGACTCATCGAGGCGCAGCGGTTCGAGGACGTGACGGACGCGGCACTTCTCGTCGGGCGCCGGGCGTCGGGCGCGTACGCGGCGGCCCTCTACCGCTTGGAGGACGGCCGTCTCGTCGAAATAGAGCGACAAGATGACGAGCACGATTCGAGAGCGTGGCGAACCGTCGACTTGTCGTCGCCGTTTCTCGCCGCCCTCGACGTCACGAGCGCGCCGCATTTCCTGATGGCCGAGGCTGTCGCGCGCCTGGCGCCCGACGTGAGGCTGGGCGAGACGACGCGGGCGATCGCGTTGCTGCCCTTGCGCGTACGCGATCGCCCGCTCGGCCTGCTGCTCTTCGCGTTCGACCACACGCCGACTTTCGACGATCTCAAGCGCGGCTTTCTCACGGCCGTGGCTTCTCAAACGGCGCTCGCGCTCGAACGGGTGGCGCTCGCGCATCGCTCGCAAGAAGAGCGCGACCGTTACCGCGTGCTGTTGACCGTCACGAACGACGCCGTGTGGGACTGGCAACTCCACGAGGACCTTGTGACTTGGAACGAGGGCATCTCGAACTTGTTCGGCTACGCGCTGCATGCCAAGGAGACCACGGGCGAGTGGTGGAAGGATCACATCCACCCGCACGACCGATCGCGCGTCCTGAGCGGAATCGACGCCGCTCTCGAAGGAAGCGTGGACGAGTGGCGCGACGAGTACCGCTTTCGCCGCGCCGACGGATCGTACGCCCTCGTCCTCGATCGCGGCCAAGTGCTGCGGGGCGTGGACGGACGGGCCGTTCGCATGATCGGCGGAATGACGGACCTCAGCGAGCGCGAACGGCACCGCGTGGAGCTTCAAGAAGTCAACGCGTCGCTCGAACGCCGCATCGCGGAGCGGACCGAAGCGCTGCAAGCCGAGACGGCCGCGCTTTCCGCCTTCGCGGCGTTCACGCGCGCCGTCGGCAACGAGACCAACTTGCACGCCCTCGCGCGCCTCGCGCTCGAGACCCTCATGAGCGCCTTCGGGGAAGGGGGCGCGGTGTACTACGACCGCGAGCGTGACGAATGGAAGGCCGCCGTGTGGGCGGGCGAGAGCATCGACGAGACGGGACTCTTGCCCAATTCGTCACCGCGCGCCGCGATGTTCGCCGACGCGCGTGCCCGAGAGGACGGCCTCGGCGGCGGTACGCTTCAGTTCGGCGCCGCCGCCTTGTATCCCGTGCGACAGGAAGACGACGTTTGCGGCCTTCTCGCCGTGAGCCTCAAGGCGACGCGCACGTGGACGCCGCGCGACCGCGCGATCTTCGAGGCGGTCGGGCACGGCCTCAGCCTCGCCGCCGAGCGGGCAGCGCACGTGCGCCGCGTCGACGAGGAACGCGAGGCGACGGCCGCGTTCGCCGCGTTCACTGAGGCGGTCGGAGTGGAGACGGACGGGCCGACGCTCGTCGAGCGCGCGATGCGCGTCGTGCGGGCCTCGCTGTCGCACGTCAGCGTGGCGTACTACGAACTCGACGACACGGAATGGAAAGCGCGTCTGCTGTCCGAGGACGTGACGCCCGACCTCGCCGAGGAGTTGCGCCAGGGCGTGCCGCGCGTGGCGCCGAATCCCGCCTCACGTGAGGCAGAGCCGCAGTTCGTGGATGGTTGGAACGCGACCGGCGACCGTGCGCCGCGCGCGACCGAGTACGGCGCGGCGGCCTTTTTGCCGTTGCGCGTGCGCGGCGAGACGCGGCGCTTGTTCGCTCTCGCGACACGTGAAGCGCGAGCGTGGACCGAGCGCGAGCGCAGCCTCGCGAGGGCCGTGGCGCGCGGTCTCACGCTCGCCTTCGAACGCGCGGCGGTCGCGCACGCCCTCGAAGCGGCCAACACCGCGCTGGAGAGTTTCGGAGAGCTCGCGCACGACCTCGCGTTCGAAACGGATTCCCTGGCGATCGTGAAGCGGGCGCAGGAAATCGTGCTGTCGCTGCTGCCCAGAGGCGTGTGCTTGTACTACGAACCGCACGGCGGCTTTTGGCACAACCGGGTGCAGACGGGACCGCTCGGCCCAGCATTGCAGAAGGTGGTCGACGCGAGCTTGCGGTTCGAGGACGCCACGAACCTCACGGCGCCGTGGCGCACCTTGCCGCCGTACTTTCAAGACGAGTACGACCGCTCCACGGACAACTTGCGCGAGGTGACGGGACAGATCGGGGCGACGGCGACGGTACCGCTCGTCGTTCACGGCGTGCCGCGCGGCGTGTTCGCCGTCGCGCTGTTCGGGGCGCGCGCGTGGAGTGCCGGCGACCGCGTCGTCCTGGAAACCGCCACGCGGCATTTGAAGCTCGCGCTGGAACGCGCGGAGACGGCGCGGGAACTGGAGCGGCAACGAGCGGCCCTGAAGGCGTCGAATGAGGACCTCGAAAGCTTCTCGTACTCCGTGTCGCACGACTTGCGCGCGCCGCTACGGCACGTGAGCGGCTTCTCGAGCATGCTGCGCCGCGCCTTGGAGCGCGGCGACGAGGCGCAAATGCGGCGGGCGCTCGCCGTGATCGAGCAGGCCGTGGAGCGTGCGAACGTGCTCATCGACGCCCTGTTGCAGTTCTCGCGCTTGTCACGTCAGTCGGTGCGGCGCGACCCGGTGGACCTCGGCGCGCTCGTTCGCGATGTGCGCGCCGAGGCGGAGCAGGAAGCGGCGGGGCGCGAGGTGGAGTGGGTCGTGCACGAACTGCCGACGGTGCCGGGCGACGCCGCGTTGCTGCGTCAGGTCTTGGCGAACTTGTTGACGAACGCGGTGAAGTACAGCGCGAAAGCGCCGCGGCTTCGCGTGGAGGTCGGCGCGGACGAGCGTCCGGGTGAAGTCGTGGTGTTCGTGCGCGATCAGGGCGCGGGATTCGACGCGCGTTACGTCGGCAAGCTCTTCGGAGTCTTCCAGCGCTTGCACTCCGACGCGGAGTTCGCGGGCATCGGCATCGGCTTGGCGACGGTGCGGCGTATCGTGGAGCGCTATGGCGGGCGGGTGTGGGCCGAGTCGACGCTCGGTGAGGGTGCCACGTTCTTCTTCGCTTGGCCGCTGAATTCGTAAGTGCTTTCACCATCTTAAGATTCACTTCATATAGGGTGATGTGAAGAAGCTTTCGGCCGTTCGTCCTCGCTCAATCTGGAGGAGCCGCGCTTGACCGCCCCCCACGTTCTGCTCGTCGACAACGACATTCTCGATCTCGAACTCGCCAAGCGCATCTTGGAGGACCTCGAACCCGCGCCGTGCGTCACGACGGCGGATAACGGCGAGGAAGCCTTGGCGTATCTCGCGTCGCTCGATCGTTTGCCGGATCTCGTGTTGCTCGACGTGAACATGCCGCGTCTCAACGGTTTCGACGTCCTCGAATGCTTGCGGCGAAGCGCTCGCTCCGCCAAACTTCCCATCGTGCTGCTCAGCACTTCGCGCGAGGAGCGAGACGTGCGGCGAGGCTTGGCGAGCGGAGCGACCGAGTACCGCGTGAAGCCCTCGCGCCTCGACGCTCTCGAGGCCCTGCTGCAAGACCTCGTGACCCGCTGGTGCCGCCCGGCAGCGACGCTGTTCTCGATGCCGACCGAGTAGACGATTTGCGATCGTCGGGTTCCCCGTCTCCTCACTCTTTGTTCTGACCGCTTCGCTTCTTCTTTCGAGAGGGAGGAACATCCTGTTTAGGTGTTGCACTACCTATTTGACATTGATGGAATTGGGTTGTACTCTAACTACATATTTCAAAGCGCTCTACGAAATGTAGGGCGGGAGGCAGGAACGACATGAACTGGACGATCGACCCCGCGCACACCACCCTCGAATTCGCCGTCAAGCATATGGGCCTCAGCACCGTCAAAGGCCGCTTTCGCGCCCTCGACGGCACCGTCGTGACCGACGAGCGCGGCGCCCTGCAAGGGCTCGAGGTCACCGTCGACGTCAACAGCCTCGATACCGCCGAGCAAAACCGCGACGGCCACCTGCGCTCTCCCGACTTCTTCGACGTCGCCTCGTACCCCACGGCCACCTTCAAGAGCACCCGCGTCGAAGCCAAGGGCGGCCAAGAGTACCGCGTGACGGGCGACCTCGTCATTCGCGGCGTGAGCCGAGAAGTCACGCTCGACGTCGAAACCACGCCCGCCGTCAAGGACCCCTGGGGCAACCAGCGCGCTGCCGCCGAGGCCAAAGGCAAAATCAACCGCAAGGAATTCGGCCTGACCTGGAACCAAGTGCTGGAATTCGGCGCCCTGCTTGTCAGCGAGGACGTGCGCCTCACGATCGACGTGCAAGCCGTGCAAAGCGCGAACGCCGCCGACTGAGCGCGCTCGCCGTAACTTTCTCCCTCGGCGCTCGGGCGACTCGGCACCTCCCCGCCTCGTAATGGGTCCGGAAGAACTGCGCGTTCCACGACTCGGCCTCCTCGTGGTTCGCGACGTCATGATCTCGGCCACGTGTCGACGAGAAATCGCTCGAAAACGAGGGGAAAAGGTGTTCGAACGAGTAAGGGGAGCCTGTCCACTCGCTTCCCTCCACCGTTCGACACCTTCTGCGGACGACCTCGGAACCTCTAGAAGCGAGACGAAGGCGCTGCCCAAGCCGGGCGGCGCCTTCGTCTCGCTTCAGCGCCGAGGCTTGCCGTGCGAGCGGTCGTAGTCCTGGCTCACCGCGCGCTTGCGGCTAAGCTTGTCCTTCCCGCTCTCGAAATCGTCCAGCAGCGTTTGGTTCTGTTGCAATTCGGCTTCCATGTCGGGCGTCCGGAGCGGCGCGCTGGCGACGATGTCGATCGAGCGCCGGAACGACTGCCGCGCGGTTGCCCAATCGCCCGCGTCCATCGCGCGCACGGCGTCACGCTTGGCGGAGCTCGCTTCGAGAAGCGTCAGGACGCGCCGCACCTCGGGATGCTCGGGCAACGCTTCGAAGGTCCCGGACGAGACGACGTCGAGGGCGAGCTCCGCGCGCAGCTTGTGCCGTGCGCCGCGCGCGTCCGTCCACGCCAAGCGCATGCGCGTCACCCCGATTCGCCGCGCGTCGCGCGTGGCGGCCGCCGCCACGCGCAACGTCACGAGGATGTCCACGGGATGCGGATCGGTGAGGTTGGGTAGCATGAGGCGTCCGAATTCGTTGCGCCGAAGGTCGTTGAGCACGCGAAGGACCTGCACGCCGAGCTCCGGATTGGGCTCCACTCCCAAGCTCACGGTGCGTCCCGTGGTTCGCATGAGGCCGCGCAGTTCTTCCTCGAAGAGGGTGGGCAGTCGAGAGGCGTCCTCGACGTGTTCGAAGTTCCCGTCGCCCGCGTTCGCCATGGCGAGCAGCAAGTCCTCGTCATAGTGCGCGCCGAGGCCAATGGCAGTCGTGCTCACGCCTCGCTGCGTCAAACCGCGAATGCGCGCGGCGATCTCGGCGCGATCGGTGAGGCCGACGTTCGCTTGACCGTCGCTGAGCACGACGACGCGGTTGAGCGCGCCTTCTTGGAGGTGCGCGGCGGCTTCCCGCGCGCCTTCGAACCACCCGTCGTGCAGGGCCGTCATGCCGCCCGCGTCGATGCCCTGCACGGCCGATTCGAGCGCTTCAACGTCTCCCACGAGCGTCGAGGGCACGACGATGCGAACGGTGTCGTCGAACGCGACGACGCCGACGCGGTCCGTGGGGCGGCATTGGCGCAACGCGGCGATCGCCGCCTTCTTGGCCATTTCGAGGGGCTCGCCGCTCATGGAACCGCTGCGGTCGATGACGAGCGCGAGGTTCAGAGGCGGGCGCGTGTTGGGCGTGAGTGGAGCGGGCGCGGGGTGAACGCGCACGAGCAAGGGCAGGTCGTGGTCCCGCCCGCTCGGCAGGGCGGCGCGCAGGGGCAGCAGTTCGAGGCGGGGCGTCGTGGCGTCGTTCGTCATGGCTTGGTCCTCCGAAGTTGGTCGAGAGCCGCGAGAAGCGCGTCGGCGAGGCGAGCTCGCTCGGCAGGCGTCTTGGGCGCTTGAAAGGCGGGGCCGACGTGCAACTCGAGGTCCGGGCGGACCGCGAGCCGCGTGTAACGTTCGGGCGGCACGCTGCTGGGCGCCGGAGTGGCGCGCGGCATGGGCGCTGGGGGCGGCGAGGAGCCGCGCAACGAGTCGAGGTATGCGAGCGCGGGATTGGCGGCCGCGCTGGGCTGCACCTCGAAGGTGGCGGTGCCGAGCAGGAGGGCTTCGAGGGCGTCGTCGCTCTTTCCGCTCAAGACTTTGTGCAGGGCGGTGGCTCCGTGTCCTTCGTGCATGAAGCGCCTCAGGGCGAGCAGTTGCAGCAGGTGGCGGCGCGTGTACCGCGCTTCACGACCCACTTTAAGCGGTTCGTCAAGCAATCCTTGCGTGGTGTAGTGCCTCACGAGGCGGGGGTTCACTTCGTCTTTGGCGCGGCCCGTCTTGTCGAGGGGCAGGACGTGGGGCAATGTCGCGTTCGCGAGCTCCACGAACGCATCCAGAGTGCCGATCCAATCGCTCGGCACGGTCAACGCTGACATGACCCAGCATGACGCTGTCAATTTGAATTGTCAACGTTTGTCGTTGTTGTCGGTCCCGACCTCCAAGCCTAGAATCGACCATCGTATGACTCGTCTTTCCGCTCGCGCCAATTCGGTCACGAAGCGGTGAAAACGACTCCACGCGTCAAAGCGTGAAGGGTGCCTTCCGTGAAGTCTTTTCCCGGAGCGTTGACCGCCCTCTGCCACGGCTCATGCAGGGGCGCGGCAAAGTAACCCGTGACCGACCGAATCGGTACTCGAGACGCTTCGGCGTTTCCGACGTGACCCTCACCGCACCTTCGCGTCCATCACCCCAAGGGAGACTTCATGACGACGTCCGACCGCACTGCGTCCCCCCCGAGATGTCCCGTTCACGACGACACCGCCTCGTTCACCCGCCGCACCGCCTCCGACGCGCCCCGAGAAGGCGCGGTCGAGCGCGACGAGCACGGCCTCTACCGCGTACGCAGCCTGTCCGCCGCCCGCGAGGTGCTGCGTTCTGAGGACGCGCGTCAAGCCGGTTTCATGGCGGAAGTCGCGGGCGGCGTGAAGCAACTCCACAATCTGCCCGTCTTGTTCGAGGAAGGCGAGAAGCACCATGAGATGCGCCGCTCCACCGCTCGGTACTTCACGCCCACCCACGTCGCGACGTACCAACCCATGATCGCCGCGCTCGCCGACGACTTGGTCGGCGAACTCGCGCGGGTGGGCGAAGCGAACCTCGACGACCTCAGCCTCAAGCTCGCCGTGAACGTCGCCGCCCGCGTCGTGGGTCTCACCAGTAGCCGCCTGCCGGGCTTGGAGCGACGCGTCATCGCCTTCGTCGAAAGCGGCGCGAACAGCGAACCCGGCGCCGCGTCCGGCGCGACGAGCCGGATGGAAGCGTGGCGGCAGCAAGCGAACATGGCGCTGTTCTACCTGCTCGACGTCAAACCCGCCATCCAGGCGCGCCGAACGCGGCGCCGAGACGACCTCATCAGCCATCTGCTGGACCGCGGGTACAACGACGTGGAAATCATGACGGAGTGCCTCACGTACGGCACGGCGGGCATGGTGACTACCCGCGAGTTCATCAGCGTCGCCGCTTGGCACTTGCTGCGCGACGCCGCGCTTCGCGCCGAGTACGTCCACGGTACCGAACCGCAGCGCCACGCCGTCTTGCACGAGATCTTGCGGCTCGAACCGGTCGTGACGACGCTGTACCGACGCGCCGAGCGGCCGATCGTCTTGAACGACCTCACCATTCCTGAGGGAAGCGTGCTGGCCCTCGACGTGCAGGAAGCCAACACCGATCCGGCCGCGTTCGGCGAGGACGCACAACAAATCTGCCCTGGCCGCGCCTTGCCGCGTGGCGTGCAAGCGCCCGCCCTCTCGTTCGGCGACGGTCATCACCGCTGCCCGGGCGCGTTCCTCGCGATTCGCGAATCGGACGTGTTTTTGCGGCGCCTGCTGTTGTGGCAGGACCTCGAGATCGTTTCCGAGCCTCGGCTGCGCTTCAACGAGGTCGTGAAAGGCTATGAACTGCGCGGATTCCGCGTGCGCTTGGGACGCTCGAAGGCGCGGACGTAGCCAACGCGGCCGAGCGCCTGGAAGGAAAGGGGCGTCGGAATTGCCCGCGTCCTTCCAGGCGCGTTGACCGAAAAGCGAAGAGGCTCTCGAAAGAGAGCCTCTTTTCTGGTGCTGGAGATGAGATTTGAACTCACACGCCTCGCGGCGCTAGCCCCTCAAGCTAGTGCGTCTACCAATTCCGCCACCCCAGCGAGCAGCGAAAAAAGAATAGAACTCCCTTGCGATTCTGTCAAGTCATGCTAAACTGGCGCTTGCCGCTTGGAAGGCCCCAATAGGGTTTGCTTTCCTCGTCGGGACATCACAACACAGGAGGACAAAATTCATGTCTATCGACAAACAGGCGGTCATCGCCGAACACCAAAAGGGCTCGACCGACACGGGAAGCACCAGCGTGCAAGTCGCTCTCCTCACCGAGCGCATCAACAACCTCAGCCGTCACCTGACCGCGAACCGCAAGGACAAGCACGGTCAGCGCGGCCTGCAGATGCTCAACGGTCAGCGTCGCCGCCTCCTGAAGTACTTGGAGCGCACGAACTACGAGGAGTACATCGCCCTCACGGACCGTCTCGGCATCCGCCGCGGCCAGCGCATCGTTCGCTGATTCCGATTCTTCCGACGCTTCGCGTCGCCTCCCCTACGAAGTAGGGGAGGTTTCTTTTTACACGAACGTCGCGGGAGGAACGAGACGAGGGTCGACTATGCTGAACGCATGTCTGAGCCTCGTCTCGTGCGGGCGGTCGTCGTCCAGCCGAAGTGGACCGTGGAGGACTTCGCGTCCGAAGGAAGCTTTCGCGCTTGGATGCGCTCGCAACTCGACCGCGCGCGACCGCACCTGTCGTCGTCCCGCCCGAACCTCGTCGTCCTGACCGAACTCAACGGGTTGCCGTTGCTGCTGACGAACGCCCGGCTCGCCACGCGCGCCACGTCGCTGCAAGGCGCGCTCGCCCTCAGTCTCGCGAAATTCCTGCCCGAAGTGCTCGCCGTGGCGAGCGCGCGGCGCGTGAGCCTCGCTCGGGCGCTGCACCTCGTCCGCGCTCCCGAAACGGTTCGGGTGTACTTGGAGACGTGCCGGGACCTCGCTCGGACCTTCGGCGTGTACCTCGTGAGCGGGTCGGCGCCGCTTCCGCACCTCGCGCGCATCGGCACCGACTTGTCGTTCGGGTCGCAGGTGTTCAACGAAACGGTCATCTTCGCGCCGGACGGACGCGTGATCGGCACGGCCGACAAGGTGTATCTCACGCAGCCCGAGGGTCCGGGCGGCCTCGACTTCTCGGTGGGCCGATTGGAGGACTTGCGGGTCTTTCCGACCGACGTCGGCGATCTCGGCGTGGCGATCAGCCTCGACGCCTTCATGCCCGACGTGATCGCGCGCCTCGAGGAGCAAGGCTGCACGGTGCTGCTCCAACCCGACGCGAACGGAGGTTCTTGGACGGGCAAGGAGCAGGAGGGGCCGCGCACCGGAGAGCGCGATCAGCCCGAAGCGTGGCTGGAAAGCGCGTGGCAAGCCGTCCAGCGCTCGCCGACGCTGCGCTACGCCCTCAATCCGATGGTGGTCGGCAACCTCTTCGACGTGGCCTTCGACGGACAAAGCGCCATCGTCGCTCGTTCCGACGAAGCGGCCGAGCCGCGCAGTTACGTCATGACCGAGCCGAGGGCGGGCTTTCTCGCGCTCGCACCGTGGGTGGAGGACGGCGACCTCGGAACGTTGCGGCGTGTCGGTTTGCAACTCGAGCCCGCGTCGCGCTCGCCGCGCGAAAACGCTTATCGAGAAGACGTCCTCTCGGCAGACCTCACCCTGCCGCCCCGCGAGCGTGACGCCCAGCCGCTCTCGCCGCACGAGGAAGCGGTGAACGCGTTGCTGGAAGGCCGCGCCGTGTTGTCGCCCGCGCCGGGCGTGACGGCCGCGCGAAGCGTGAAGCCGTTCGTCGTGGCGTCGCTGGTGGTGGGCGGCGCACGGATAGCGCGCCGCTCGAAACTCGTCGGTGGAGCGCTCGTCCTCGCGGGCGCCGCGCTCGGGGCCCTGTGGAGTTTTTGATCAACTCGGACCGGGCGCCCTGAGGCGCGCCGTCGTCACTTGCCCGGACAGCGCGATCAGGAGCGCGCAGGCGAACAGCAGCGCTACGCCGCTCGTCACGCCGAGCCACGCGACGAAGGCGCCGCCGAGGCCCGCCCCGATCGCGCCGCCGAGGACGTCCGCCATCTGCAGTGTGCCCGACACCTGGCCTTCTTGCCCGTCGGGCGCGCTCTTCATCACGACGAGGGTGTGCGACTGGAACGCCAGGCCCATCCCGAACCCGCCGAGCGCCCAGCCGAGCCACGCGAAGGCGAGCGGCACGCTCGGCACGACGATCACGAAGGCCATCAGCGCGATGGACGCCGCGACGAAGCTCACGCCGATCCGAGAGACGACCGAGCGGTAGCGACCCCGCGTGCGCTCGTCGAAGCGCGAATGCATGATGGAGGTGGTCGACCAAGTCAAGGCGGACGCGGTCAGGACGAGGCCCGCCGAGGTCGTGGAGAGGTCGCGCAAGTTCGTGAGGCCGAGCGGCACGAACGCTTCGGCACCGAAGAACGAGAAGGTCAGCACGAAGCGCGTCGCGAAGCCTGCTTCGAGCGGTCCCGCGAGCCGCCACTGTCCGCGCGGAAAGAGGGCGCGCAGGGCCGGGACGGCGATCGCGATGCCCGCCACGCCCAGCAACGCGACTCCCAGCCATGCGCGTTGCGTCAGCGCGGCGAGCGCGAGGGTCGTTCCCAAGGCGGCGAGCCCTGCGAAGCGAACGCGGCCCACGTCCAAAGGAGCGCCCGCCGAGGGCACGCGCCGCAGAGCGGGCAGCACGAGCGGCGCGGCGATCAAGAGCAGCGGCAGCAGCCCGAGGAACACGACGTGCCACGACGTGAGATCGGCCACGCGAGACGCGAGGTACGGCCCGACGAGGGCGGGCAGCACCCACGCGCTGGACAGGAGCGCGAGCATGCGCGCGCGCAAGGCGTCGGGCAAGGCGCGGTTGATGGCGACGTACGCGACGGCGATCATGCCGCCGCCGCCGAGTCCTTGCAGCGCCCGACCGACGATGAAGACTTCCATGCTGGGCGCGAGGCCCGCCACGACGAGACCCACCGCGAACAAGATCAGCGCGAGCGTGAACGGCGCGGTGGGGCCTCGGCTGTCCGCGACCGATCCGAGCGTCACCGTGGACAGCAAGTAGCCCATGAAGAAGGCGCTGAACGCCCAGCCGTACAGCCGAAGTCCGCCCAAGTCGCGCGTGATCGTCGGAAGGACGGTGGACACGGCGAGCGATTCGAAGGCGATCAACAGCAAGGTCAAGACGAGCCCGATGCTGAGCGCGCGGGTTTCGGGGCCCAGGAGGCGCTCCGCGCTCAAGGTGCGCGAGCCTCGTCTTGCAAGGCGGCCTCGATGCCGCGCCCCCGCCACGTCGGTTCGAGCGCCACCACTTCCTCCTCGCCGCCGCGCGCGAGGTAACCGACGACCTTGCCGCCCGCGATCACGACGACGCACACGACGCCCGGCTCGCCGATTCGGGCGAGGAGGGGCGCGTCTCGCAGGCGCCGCAAGGACGACAAGACGCCGGGAGAGGGAGTTTCACGCAGACGGCTGAGGCGAACGCGGGCGGGCAAGGACACGCGCATCATCTTAAGCGCTGTGGCTTTAGACTTTGTCGGTGATACTCGCTTCGATCGAGGCTCGAGAGGAAAGACCCGGGTGCGCTGGCGCTTTCTGTTGATGCTGGTGTGCGCCGTGCTGGGCGTCGGGCTCGCGCCGTTGGCGCTCGCCGCGTTCGCGCACGTCAACCCTTCGGCGTCGGACGCGCTGCGCGTCCTGTCCGTCGCGGAGGGCTTGCTCGCGCGCCGTGTCGGCGCGAGCGGCATCGACGCGTACTTTCGGGGCCTGATGTATTTGGGCTTGTCGTGCGCGCTCATTTGGACGGCCGCCTACGTGAAGCCGCGCTCTTGAAGCGCCCGAGCAGCGCGTGAACGCGTTTGAACCGAACCCTCATGGACCGCGTGCTAGCATACGTTGGTTATCGTTCCACGCCCCGCGGAGCCGTGTTGCTCGGCACGGCGCGGAACGAGAAGGCGACGGGGGGAGCTTTGAGGTTTTCAGAAGACATCGGCATCGACCTTGGAACGGCGACGTTCCTCATTTACAGCAAAAATCGCGGCCTCGTCCTGAACGAACCCAGCGTCATCGCCATGACTCGTGACACGAAGGAAGTCATGGCCGTCGGCGAAGAAGCGTACCGCATGCTGGGCCGCACGCCCGGCAATATCGTCGCGGTGCGTCCCATCAAGGACGGCGTGATCGCCGACGACGCTCTCACCGAGAAGATGATCGCGATGTTCTTGCGCAAAGTGCAGGGCAGCATGGGCCGCATGCTCGGCTTCAACTTCAAGCCGCAGCTCATGGTGGGCGTGCCGAGCGGCGTGACGGACGTCGAGAAGCGCGCCGTGTTGCGCGCCGCCCTCAACGCGAACGCCAAGCGCGCCTTTTTGATCGAGGAACCTTTGGCCGCCGCGATCGGGGCGGGCCTCAAGATCGCCGAGCCGGTCGGGTCGATGATCGTGGACATCGGCGGCGGTTCGACGGACGTTGCCGTGATCTCGCTCGGAGGCATCGTCGTGTCCGAGTCGCTGCGCGTGGCGGGCAACGAGTTCGACGAAAGCATCATCCGCTTCGTGCGCCGCAAGCACAACCTCATGATCGGCGACCGCACCGCCGAGGAGATCAAGGTCAAGATCGGCGCGGCGATGCTGCTTCGCCCTGAAGACAACCTCATGGCCGAGGTGCGCGGGCGCGACCTTCTGCACGGCCTTCCGAAGACCGTCTCGATCGAGACGACCGACATCATCGACGCGCTCGCCGAGCCCGTCAGCAAGATCGCCGAGGGCGTCAAGCGCGTTCTTGAGATCACGCCGCCGGAACTCGTGTCGGACATCATCGACCGCGGCATCGTCATGACGGGCGGCGGCGCTCTGCTGCGCAACTTCGACGAGTTGCTGCGTCAAGCGACCGGCATCCCGGTCGCCGTCGCCGAGAACGCCACGGAAGCGGTCGCGGTCGGGACGGGCATGGCGCTGGAAATGATTCCGATTCTGCGCCACCACTTGATCTCCAGCGACAACTACCTGCGTCGCTGAGGTCTTCACGCGTTCCATGCCGAGATTGCAACGTTACATCTTCCGCGAGTTGTACCCGCCGCTGGTGCTCGGCTCGCTGCTGTTCACGGCGGTCGTGTCCTTCGGCTTGTACTTCGTGTCGTCTCAGTGGCTGATCGGCGCGCCCGTCGCGCTCATCTTGCAGTACCTCGCGCTGCAAGTTCCGTATAACCTCACGATGGTCTTTCCGATGGCGGTCGTGCTCATGGTCGTCGTCGCGTACGGCCGCCTCGCGAACGAACGCGAGCTCGGCGCGGCGCAGACGGGCGGCGTGGGCCTCGGGCGCCTCGCCGTGCCCGCCGCGCTGCTCGCGCTGCTCGTGTCGGGCGTGTCGCTGTACTTCTCGGAATGGGTGGTGCCGCGCGCGAACATCGAGGCGCGAAGCCTCTACTGGGACGGCATCACGGGCGCGGGCTTGTCGCAACTCAACGGGCGTACCGTCGAAATCGGGCCGGGGCTGGAACTGCACTTCGAACGCTACGACACCCAAACGCGCCGAATGAACCGCGTGAGACTGCAGCAGTGGCAAAACGCGCAGGGAAGCGCCGACGCGAGCGGACGGCAAGCGATCGTCTTGTTCGCCGACAGCGGCACGTACGAAGGCAATTCCATCACCTTGCGAAACTACCGCTTCTACCGTTTGAACTACGCGGCGATCGACGCGCTGGGCAGCCTCGCACCGAACGTGAGCGATGAAGCGTTTCGCGAAGCGGTGCGCGGAGTCTTCCCGTTCGCGTCGAGCGCCGAGGGCACCATCGAGATCGACACGGGCTTGTCGCGCAAGCGGGCCATCGCGGAGTTCGCCGACACGATCAGCGCCGACTCCGTGTCGCTCTCGCGCCTGTGGGCGACGGCGAACGATCAGGACGCGACGTCGGCCGAGCGGCAAGAGGCGCGCTCGGCTCTCAGCCGCAAGCTCGCCTTGCCGCTCGGCAACCTCGTGCTCGTGCTCGCCGCGTTGCCGTTCGCGCTGCGCTTCGGAAGAACGATGGGTGTGGCGCTCGGCGTGGCCTTGCTGATCGCCGTCGCGTACTACCTCACGTACGTCCTGGGCCTCTCGCTGGGCGGCCGTGTGATTCCCCAGGAAGTCGCGCCGTGGGTCGCGAACGTCTTGTTCGGCGTGGGCGGCTTGCTGATGTTGCGGCGCGCCTCTTGACTCTCCTCGCTTCGCCGCAAAGACGCGCCTTTGCCAAAGGCGCGTTTCTTAAGTTAAGGTGAACGTCGTGAAAAGGCTCTCGGCCTGGCTGAAGTGGCGCCCCGACGACGGCGTCGCCGCCGTGAGTCTCGCCTCGTACTTCCTGCTGCCTTACCTGCTCGTGCAAGTCGGCAACGTCGGGTTGCTGCGTCGAGGTCGCGACACGGCCACGAGCGTCGCCTTGACCTTCGACGACGGTCCCGATCCCGCGTCCACGCCGTTCGTGCTCGACGCTTTGAAAAAGGCGGGCGTGAAGGCGACGTTCTTCGTCGTGGCTGAGCGCATGGAGCGCTTTCCGGACCTCGCGCGCCGCTTGGTGG
Source organism: Deinococcus yavapaiensis KR-236 (assembly GCF_003217515.1). NCBI lineage: Bacteria > Thermotogati > Deinococcota > Deinococci > Deinococcales > Deinococcaceae > Deinococcus > Deinococcus yavapaiensis. The sequence goes on from NZ_QJSX01000008.1 coordinate 25,632, forward strand.
AAGAAGGGCACGAAGTCGGCTTGCACTGCTACACGCATCGACACGCGTGGCTGCGCTCTCCGTGGGATTTCGTGTACGACCTGTGGCGCGCCTGCGCGACCTTCGAGCAAGTCCTCGGGTTTAGCCCCGCCTTGTTTCGCCCGCCGCACGGCGCGTACACCCTCGTGGCGGTTCTCGCGTTGCGCCTCGAAGGCTTGAGGGGCGTTCACTGGACGGTGATGGGCAACGACTGGGTGGAGTCCATGACGCCCGAGCGGATCGTACGGCGCATCCTGGCGCACTTGGAGCCCGGCGGGACGATGGTCTTGCACGACGCGGGTCCCGGCGCGAATCACTGCGTGCTCGCCTTGCCGTTGTTGCTCGACGCTTTGCGTGAGGCCGGGCTTTGCCCCGGGCCCGTCGGCGACTTGCCGAACGTGCGCCCCGAGCGGCTGGGCGACCTGCGTCCACGCTTGGCGAGGCTGCTGCGCGTCGTCACGCGCTGACACGGTACATTCGGCGAATGGACTACGGACCGCTCGCCGCCTTGTACGACCTTCAGTACGCCACTTACCGCGACGATCTGCACTTCTACGCCCGCCTCGCACGGGACGTGGGCGGCCGCGTTCTGGAGCTCGGGGCGGGGTCCGGCCGCGTGACCGTTCACCTCGCGCGGGCGGGCGTGGACGCCACGGGCCTCGAACTCTCGGCGGACATGCTTCGGTACGCGCGCGCACGAGCGCGAGACGCCGACGTCTCGCCGCGTTTCGTGGAAGGCGACATGCGCGACTTCGACCTCGGCGAGTCCTTCGACCTCGTGATCGCGCCGTTCAACGCCTTCATGCACTTGTACTCCACGGGCGACCAACTCGCCGCCCTTCGAGCGGTGCGGCGACATCTCGCGCCTCGCGGCCGTCTCGCCTTCGACGTGTACGTTCCGAACTTCGGTCCCGAGGGGGTGTTGCGTCACGAAGGCGAGACCTTCGAGGCCGACGGGCGACGCACGGACGTGTTGATGCTGCAACGCGTGGATCGATCGCGGCAAATCGCGACGACGCAGTACTTCGTGGACACCACGCACGAAGACGGACGCCTCGCGCGTGAACATCATACCTTGACGCAGCGGTACTTCACGCGCTTCGAGTTGGAGTGGTGGCTGCGCCACGCGGGCTTCACCCCGAAGTTCGCGGGTTCGTTCGAAGGCGGGCCCGTCACGGACGAAAGTCGCGTCCTCGTCGTGACGGCCACCCTCGCCTCCGGCTGAGGCGTCGCCGATCAGCGCCGCGCGCGCTTGGGCCGCAACTTCATCTTGTGGTCGGGCCGCACGCCGTCCGCCATGAGGTGCAGCCAAGAGCTGACGTAGTACCCGGTCAAGAGCGGCAGCAGCGACACCCACGACACGCGCACGTCCGGAACGCCGAACGTCGGCCACGCGAGGCGCAGGAAGCCGAACACGAGCGCCACGATGATCGCGAGGTACACGAGGCGGGTGGCAGGACCCACGATCCACGAGTGCGACCAGCCACGATGCGAGAACAGCAAACCGTACGGTACCCACAAAAAGCCCAGAAAGCCCCACGCGCGCTTGGAACTCACGTGCCCTTCGGCGAGGTCGAGGTCGGGCGACAGCAGAAACGTTCCGACGAAGAAGCCGACGGTGAACGTGACCGCGTCGAACGAAGAGATGGTGACGACGTCCGCACGCTGCAAGAACAGCGCGATCGTGCCGCCCACGGCGAAGGTGCCGACGTTGATGAGGTTATGAGTGCGACCGCTGGGCACGCGGACATTGTAGACGCTTGAAGCGTGGCCTGGCGCGCGAAAATCTCGCCGGATCGCTCTCACGTCCCATCACGTCCGTCCTCTAGACTGAGGAACGATGAAGCATGTCTCATGGACGGCCCTCTTGACTTTGGGGCTGGTAGGGTGTGGAGGGTCGGCTCCGGGGCAACCGCCGGCGGCGATGACGGTCGACGTGCGAGGAGCGCAAGTGGCGGCCGTGCAATACGAAGGTACGACGTCGTGGAGCGTCAAGAACGTGCCCGCTTGGCTCACGGTGTCGCCTCGCGCCGGAACGAACGCCGTCTCGACGCAAGTGAGCGTCGAGCCGACGATGTTCCTCAAGACGCCGCGCCTGAGCGGCACCTTCACCGTGCAGTGGGAGTCCGCCGACGGGCAAGGCTCGACCGTCGTGAAGGTGAACGCGGACTTGTCCTCGGTGTTGGCGCGCGTGACCGGACAGATCGTGCCGCCGAGCGTTCAAGGGCAAGACGCTGAAACTCGGCGCCCGACCGTCAACACCACGCGGAACGTGGAAGCGCAAAGCGTCCTCGTGAAATACCGAAGTGCCTCGGGCGTCGCGCGCGCCTTGTCGCTCGGCGCGGCGTCCTCGTCTGCCGGAGAGCGCGTGGCGGTCGTTCCAACGAACGACGTCAACGGGACCGTGCGCCGCTTGAAGCAAGACCCGGCCGTGGAGTACGCCGTGCCGAACGTGATGCTGCAACCGCTTGGCGAGGTGCTTCCCGCCAGCGTTCAGCCCGCCGATCAGTACGCACCGCTGCAGTGGCCGTTTCGCTTGCTGAGCTACGGCGCCGTGTGGCGAGACATGGAGGACCATCCGTATCCGAACGCCGTGACGGTCGCCGTGCTTGACACGGGCGTGCGGTACGACCACCCGGATTTGGAAGGCCGCCTGTACGGTCCCGGCGACGGGGCGCTCGACCTCGTCGAGAACGACGACGATCCGACGGACAGCGGTACGCCCGGCTTGGATGAAGGCAGCCACGGCACGCACGTCTCGGGCCTCATCGCCGCGCGTTGGGGCAAGTTCACGCCGCCTTGCGACACCTGCAGCGACAGCGGCGTCGTCGGCGCGGCGTACAAAGCGCCCGTGAAGGTGCTGCCCGTGCGCGTTCTAGGATCGGGCGGAGGCAGCCTCGCGATGGTCGCGACGGGCATTCGGTACGCCGCGGGTCTTCCCATCACCTTGAACGGCGAGACGCGGACGAATCCCCATCCGGCGCGCGTCGTCAATTTGAGTCTCGGCGCCGCCGTCTCCAGCGCGAATGCGCAGCCGCTGTGTGACGCCATCGCGGACGCGACGGCGCACGGCGCCCTCGTCGTTGCCGCGGGCGGCAACGACGGCAACACCAAGCCGTTCTACCCCGCCGCCTGCCCGGGCGCCATCGCCGTGGCGTCGGTCACGCTGGGCGAAATCCTGCCGCAACAAGCCAGCTACAGCAACGCGTACGGCGCGATCACCCTCGCGGCGCCGGGCGGCGAACGAGCGCACGCCTACAACGGAGGCTCGCTCGGCGAAAACGCCTTCCCCGATCTCGTGTACTCCACGTCGTGGGACTTCACGAACAACCGCCCCATCTACGAGGCGATGGCAGGCACGTCGCAAGCCACGCCGCAAGTTTCCGCGCTCGCCGCGCTCGTGATCAGCAAAGGGCTCGCCGAGACGCCGGACACGGTGCGCCAGCGTCTGATCGACTCGGCAACGCACCTCGGCACGCCGGGTCGTAACGACGTGTACGGCTACGGGCTCATCAACGCCGCCAAAGCCCTCAATGCCGAATCCGTCGAGCCCTCGCTCGACGTCCGCGTTCGCCAGGATTTGCCGAGCGAAGATCCGCAGTTTCTGCGCCTCGACCTCGACGCCGTCGGGCGCTTCTCGGCTTACCTGCCGAGCGGGTCGTTCACGCTCGACGCGCGTCAAGACACGAACGGCAACGGCCTGTACGGCGAGGAAGGCGAGGCGCGCTTGTCGCATGCTTTCGAATCACAACCGGCGACGGGCCAAGACGACCTCGGGAAGTTGAGCTTGCGCTGACGCCGGGCGCGTCGAGTGCTTTCGCAAGGTTCGCCTCATCCCACGTCAGCCTGGACGTGTGAACAATGAGGTATGAGGAAAGCTTGGATGCTTTTGGCGGCGAGCCTCGCACTCACCGCCTGCGGTTTTCTCGAAACCCCGGCCGAGACACGCGTCGGTGAAGTCACGGGGAACGTCGTGCCCGATCTCGTGCTGTCCGCGTCGCAAGACACGGCGTCCGTCTCCGCGTCTTTCGGCGCTCCGCGTGTACGCGGCCAAGTGCTGATCTTGGGCGCGTCGGCGTTACGCGCCCAAGGCCTCGACGCGCTGTCGGGCGTGCGGTTGGAGGCGCTCGGCGACGACTTGGCGCGCGCTTTCACGCCGAGCGGCGAGACCGACGAGGCCTTCGCCGCTCGCTTGCGTGCCTCGGGCGTGCGCGCCCAACCCAACTATTTGTACCGCGCGCTCGCCGCGTCCGTTCCGAACGACCCCGGCTATCCCGGCAACGCCGGAATCTCGTTCGGCGCCACCCGCGTCACCCAGGATTACCTCACGCGCATCAACGCGAAGAGCGGCTGGGACGCCGCCTTCGACGCGGGCAACCCCAGCCTCACCTCGCCGATCGTCGCGGTGCTCGACACGGGCGTGGACGCCTCCCATCCGGATCTCGCTGGACGCTTGCTCGCGGGCCGCGACTTTTGCGCGACTACCCTCGAAACGAACGGCGATCCGGGAACGGCCTCGTGCTCCGGCGAGGACGCCGACACGTCGGAAACGACCGGCGACTCGAGCGGGCACGGCACCTTCGCCATCGGCATGATCGGCGCGGCGACGAACAACGGTGTTGGGATCGCGGGCCTCACGTGGTCGGGCCGCACCTTGCTGCCCGTCAAGGTCTTCAACACGAGCTCCGTCGGGGAAGACTTCGCCGACACCGTCTCCCTCACGAAAGGCGTCGCGTTCGCCGTGTCGCGCGGCGCCCGCATCATCAACATGAGCGTCGGCTTCGGAGGCGGCAACTACGATCCGGCGCTCGCGCAAACGTTGCAAAGCGCGTACGACGCCAACGTCGTCCTCGTCGCCGCGTCTGGAAACGTCGCGATCGAAGGCGTGCTCTACCCCGCGTCCGATCCCCGCGTGATCTCCGTCGGGTCGACCGTCGTGAACAATCAAGGCGCCGAGGTTCGCTCGCCGAACTCCGCCGTGCCGCTCGCCGATCAACGCCCCGTGGACTTGTACGCGCCGGGCGGCGACATTCAACTCCAGAATCAATTGCTCGGACTCAACCTCGGCGGCGGATACACCCGTCGTGCGGGCACGTCGTTCGCGGCGCCGCAAGTGTCCGGCGCGGCGGCCTTGCTGCTTCAGAAGAATCCTGCCTTCACGCCCGAGCAGGTGCGGCGTGTCCTCACAACGAGCGGGCGTGACATCGCAGGCGGCGCGAAACTGCTCGACGTCGGCGCGGCCATGCGGGCCACCGCGCCGTCCACCGCGCCCTACACCGTCACGGTCACGGCGCGGCAAGGCGCGAGCGTCGTTCAGACCTTCCGCAAGCAGACGTACGACGCCGTGAGTCGCGTGCCGTACAGCCTCACCTTGCCGTACGGCACGTACACCCTCTCGGCCAGCCTCAGCGGCAACGGCTTGAACCTCACCGGAAGCCGCGTCTTCGAAGTCAACGCCGAGGAAGAATTCGGGACGGACATCACCGTCCGCTGACAACCTCGCTCGACGTGACGGCCCTCAACGCGCCGCGCTCGTGGAGCAACTCCGCGATCTGCACGGCGTTGAGGGCCGCGCCCTTGAGCAACTGGTCGCCCGACACGAAAAAGTCGAGGCCGCCATCGAACACCAGGCTGGCCCGTACCCGTCCGACTTCCACGTCGTACTTTCCGCTGGCCGTCAGCGGCATCGGGTAGCGCTTCGCGGCGGGGTCGTCCACGAGCTCCACGCCAGGCGCGGTTCCGAGCAGTTCGCGCGCCTCGTCGGGCGTCGCGGACCGCTCGAACTCCAAGGTGATCGCCTCGGAGTGCGCGCGCAAAGTCGGAATGCGCACGGCGGTGCACGAGACGCGCAAGTTCGGCTCGCCGAAGATCTTGCGCGTCTCCCACGCGACCTTCATCTCCTCGCGGGTGTATCCGTTGTCTTGAAACGTATCGATGTGCGGAATGAGGTTGAAGGGAATGGCGTGCGCGAACGTCCGAGCTTCCACCGCCTGCTCGTCGAGGTAGGCGCGCGTGCCTTCCAGCAATTCCTCCATGCCCTTGGCGCCCGCCCCGGACGTCGCTTGGTAGGTGCTGATGATCATGCGGCGCACGCCGAACGCGCGGTGAAGCGGCCACACGGCGACCGCCGCGATGGCCGTCGTGCAGTTCGGATTGGCGATGATGCCGCGGTGCGAGAGGGCCGCGTCCGGATTGATTTCGGGGATGACGAGCGGCACGTCCGCGTCGAGGCGGAAGGCACTGGAGTTGTCGATGACGACGCTGCCGCCCGCCACCCAATCGGGCGCGTACGCCTTGGAGATGCTGCCGCCAGCCGACGCGAGAATCACGTCCGCCGGAATCGGGCCGGGAACGAGTTCGCGCACCACGAGGTCGCGGCGACGAAAAGGCAAGGTGGAGCCCGCGCTGCGCGCCGAGGCGTACAACTGCACCTCCGAAGGTTGAAGCGTCGATGCCTCCAGCACCCTCAGCATCTCCACGCCTACCGCTCCCGTCGCTCCTACGATCGCAATTTTCATGTCTCTCCTTTTGTACGACTCGCTCGTCCGAGCTGACGCCTCGAACAAAAAAACCTGCTCTTTTCAGGAGCAGGTTCGGGCGACGGACCGCTTCGGTTCGTCGCCCGTCAAATCGTCGTCGTGAAGGCTCGCGCCATACTGCAAACTACGACGTGGTCGTCGCGCGCGTAGTGGGGCCGTCTAGAGGACCCCTTCATTTTTTGCGCTTCATCCACGACAACCATCCCGCCTTGGCTCGGTCCTCGGAGCGCTTGCCGACGATGTCTTCCATGGTGATTTCAGGCGCAGGCATGTCGGCCTTCACCCAGCCGTGCTCCAGCAGCACCAAGCCACCGTAACGACCTGCCGCGTACAGCGCGTGCGACCGTTCGCCCTCGGGCGTTCGCACGGAGCGTGGGTCCACGAGGGCTTGCAGCATCGCTTGCAGCACGTCGTCGTCACACGTCCAGCAACCTTCGCTGAAAACGGCTTCCTTTCCGTAGATACGAATGCGAGTCGGCATGTGAGAAGACACCTTGTGCGACGAAGGACGACGCGGGAAACGCGGCGCGCAGAGAGACGAAGTTTTGTGCTCTCCTACTCTAGCGCATCCCGAGCGACGTCAAGCGCCGAAAAGTGTACGCGGCTCCACGAGGAGGGGCGCCTCGCTTTCGAACGCTTCGCAGTATCGGCGTCCCGCGAGCGTACCCCAGTAGGTGAGACGCGCGCGGCGACGCTCCACGATCTCGGGCGTGACCGTCTCGGAGATGTATGGGCCGCCGAATTGGCTCGCGTGCGCGCGAATCGCCGCTTCCCACGCGTCTTGCACGTCGGCGACGTCCACGAGGACGTTCGGAACGATCGGAGCGTTGCCTTGATACAACAGCACGCTGGAAACGCGGTGCGGCGCGCCCGCCACATCCGCCTTCGCGAGCGCGGCGAGGTGCACGCCACGCTTGGCGAGGTGGTACGTTCCGAAATGATCGGGGTGACGGTCGGCGTGATGCGGGACGAACAGCACGCGCGGCCGCACGAGCCGAAGCGTCGCCGCGAGCTTCGCCGCGCCTTCCTGCGTGTCACGAAGCTCACCGTCGGGCAACTCGAGTTGCCCGCGCCACGCGAGTCCCATGATCTTGGCGGCAACGGCACACTCCGCTTCGCGCACGTCGGGTGTGCCGAGCGTTCCCTTCTCGCCGCGCGACATCTCCAAGATGCCCGCGGGGCGTCCGTCTCGCGCCAAGCGAATGAGGGTGCCGCCCGCGCCGATCTCGGCGTCGTCCGGGTGCGGCGCGAGGCACAGCGCGTCAAGGTCGCGTACCTCGCCGAACGTCGTTCTCACTTCGCCGCCTTCTCGCCGAGGCGGCGCTCCACGCCCGACTGCAAGCGCTTGATGTTGTCGCGGTGCTGCCAGACCAGCAAGGCGGCGAGGAACCCCACGACGCCGATTTCCCACGCGGCCCGACTCAAGACGAGGGCGATCACCAACGCGGACACCGCGCCCACCATGCTGCCCGCCGACACGAGGCGGGTGGTGACGATGCAAAACAGCCCGATGCAGAAAGCGCCCGCCCCCAACAGCGGGTCGATGATGAGCAGCGTTCCGAACGAAGTCGCCACGCCTTTGCCACCCTTGAAGCCCAAGAAGACGCTGAAGTTGTGCCCCAACACCGCGAGCGCGCCGCACAGCGCCTCCACGAAGGCGTCGTCCAAGACGAGCCGCGCGAGCAGCACGGCCAGCACCCCCTTGAAGATGTCGAAGGCGGCGACCAGCAACGCGGGTCCCCAGCCGAGGGCGCGCAGCACGTTCGTCGCGCCGGGATTGCCGCTGCCGACCGTGCGAATGTCGATGCCGCCGAGCCGCGCCACCCACGCTCCGGCGGGAATACTGCCCAGAAGGTACGCGAGGAGCAGAGCGAGGACGGTCACGCGCAAATTGTAAAGGGTTTGGCTGGCGAACGCTCGTTGGACCGCGTCTAAACAAGAGCGCGGGCGCTTCGGCCGACTCGTCTCGCGCGTCCGCTCGACTTGATACCATGAGGTGCATGACCGCGCTCGCCTCCATGGACGAGGAGCGGCGTCTCGAAGCCCTGAATCGGTACGAGGTATGGGAGACGCTGCCCGAAGAAGCGTTCGACCGCGTCGCGCGCCTCGCCGCCGAACTGGCCGACGCGCCGATCGCCATGATCAGCTTCGTGGGCGCCGATCGGCAGTGGGCGAAAGCCTGCTACGGCATGCTGTCGCTCGAAGCGCCGCGCGGCGAAGCCTTCTGCACGTGGACGATTCGAAGCCCCGCCGTGCTCGTCGTGCAGGACACGCTTCGAGACGAGAACTTCGCGTCGCTTCCGCTCGTGACGGGCGCTCCGCACGTGCGCGCCTACGCGGGCGCACCCCTCGTCACGCCGGACGGCTTCACCATCGGCAGTTTGTGCATCATCGACGACCGCCCGCGCGACTTCTCGGAGAGCGTGCGGCGCCACCTCACCTTGCTCTCCAAGGTCGTCGTCGATCAGCTCGAGGCGCGCCTCGAAGGTCGCCGCCTCGCGCGCAGCACCGCTTTCGCGCAGGCGCTCCTCACCATCTCGGCGCTCGGCGCGGAGGACGTCGCGCCGACCGAACTCGTGCGCCGCGCCGTCGAAGTCGTCGCGCGCGTCGCCGACGTCGATTGGAGCAGCCTCATCACCATCGAAGGTGAGAACGTCAGCGGCTTCACCGTGCGAAGCACGCCGAACGTCCCGCCGATCTTCGAGAACTTCGCGCAGGCGGAAGTCGTGCACGGCTGGCACGCCGCTTGGTCGTCGCACGGGCCGCACGAGTTCGAGTACGTCGACGATTACGCCGCGCATCCCGAGGTGCGCCGCCGCCTGCTGAACGTGGGTCTTCGTACGGTGATGTGGGGCGCGCTCGGACACTTCGAGCACACTCGGTACCTGCTGGTCGCCGCGCGCTTTCACGTTCCGCGGCCTTGGACGGAGCCCGAACGGCAATTGTGGGGCGCCGTCGCGCGCGTCGTGACGTCCTCGCTGGAACGGCGCGCGTACCTGTTTGCTCTTCGCGAAGCGGCCCTCACCGACACCTTGACGGGCCTCGGCAATCGCCGCGCCTTCGACCTCGACCTCGACGCGACCTTGGCGCGCGCCCACCGAGCGAACTCGACGTTCAGCGTCGGCATCCTCGACCTCGACGGCCTCAAGGCGATCAACGACCAAGAAGGACACGAACGCGGCGACGCCCTCTTGAGGACCTTCGCCGCCTCCTTGCGAAGCGAGTTGCGCATGGCCGACCGGATCTACCGCCTCGGTGGAGACGAGTACGCCTTGCTGCTCGAACATCCCGACGCGCGGTATCCGCCCGACGAGTTGCGAGACATCATGCTGAGCCGCGTGGAATGCGCCGCTCGCCGAACGCGTCGCTCGGGCTTCCCGGCGGCGGGCGCGAGCCTCGGGACGGCGCTGTTTCCGCACGACGCTCAAAGCGGCGCGGACCTCGTGCGCCTCGCGGACGCGCGCATGTACGAACGCAAGCGTCTTCGCAAGGACTTCGGCGACGACTTCGTGGTACGCGAAATCGACTGGGATTCTTGAACGCCGAACGTCGGCGAGGCTTGAGGATCATCAACGCGAACAGCGCCGCTCCGAGGACGAGCGACGGACTGGAAGCGACTCGACGTTCGGGCACGCCAAGGCGAGCGCGCGAGACCGTGGGTTTCTCGGCGAGGCGTGGGTTGTGCTGTTTCCAACGCGCGAGGGAGAAACAGGAACAGGTTGAAGTACGTCGGGCCGACTTCGATGACCTCCGAGAGAACCTGAATCGAGACCAGCGTTTCATACATCAAAAAGCTGCACGCGAAACGAAGGTCGTACGCGGCATTGCAACGAGAGGAGCGCGGCGGGTATCTCCGCCGCGCTCCTCTCGTTGCAACGCTACTGACGCGTCCCGAGGTAGCTCGCCGTGACACCTTCGTCTTCGGCGAGGCGCGCGCTCGGCCCTTCGAGCTTCACCTCGCCCGTTTCGAGCACGTACCCGTAATCGCTCACCTGCAAGGCGGCGCGTGCGTTTTGCTCCACGAGCAGCATCGTCACGCCGACTTCACGCAATCCCTCCAAAATCGTGAAGATTTCGCGCACGATGATCGGCGCGAGGCCGAGGCTGGGCTCGTCCAGCATCAGCAATCTCGGCTTCGCCATGAGGGCGCGTCCGATCGCGAGCATCTGCTGCTCGCCGCCCGACAACGTTCCGGCAAGTTGACGGCGACGTTCGCGCAACCGTGGAAAGCGCGCGTACACCTCTTCGAAGCTCGCCTTGAGGTTGCGCTCGCCACGGCGGTAGCGCGCGTACGCGCCGAGTTGCAAATTGTCCTCCACGGTCATGCTCGCGAAGAGTTCGCGCCGTTCGGGCACGAGAACCATGCCGATCGCCACGCGCGCCTCCAAACTCACGGTGGAGAGATCCCGGTCGCCGTACGTCACGCCGCCCCGGCTCGGCAGCACTCCCATGATCGCCGACAGCAACGTCGTCTTGCCCGCCCCGTTGGGCCCGATGACAGACACGATCTGCCCCGCACCCACCGACAGCGACACGCCGGAGAGGGCCTCGACCTTGCCGTAGGAGACGTGCAGGTCCGACACGCGCAGCAGCGCGTTCGCCGTGTCGCCGCCGACTCCCGGCGCGCCTTTCGCCGCGTCCCGAATCATGCCACCCCCCCGAGGTACGCTTCGCGTACGCCTTCGTGTCGCTGCACTTCCGCCGGCGTCCCCTCGGCGAGTTTCTCGCCGTAGTTCATGACGACCAAGCGGTCGGCGAGGTTCATGACGAGGTCCATGTCGTGCTCCACGAGCAGGATCGTGACGCCCTCGGCCTTGAGCTTGCGCAGCAAGGTCGCCAGTTCCTGCTTCTCGTGGTAGCGCAATCCCGCCGCGGGTTCGTCGAGCAGCAGCAGCGCGGGATCGGCGACGAGCGCCCGCGCGATCTCCAAGAGGCGCTGCTTGCCGAGCGGCAAGTTGCCCGCTTGGTTCCACGCTTGATCGCGCAGCCCGACGCGTTCGATTTCACGCAGCGCTTCCGCTTGCAAGCTCGCCTCGTCGCGCCGCTCGAGGTGCAACATCGAGGCGAGCAGGCCGCCGCGCGCCCGGGCGTAGCCGCCCATCATGGCGTTCTCGACGAGCGTCATCTCGGGAAAGAGCTTGACGTGCTGAAACGTCCGACCCACGCCGAGCCGCGAGATGGCGCGCGCCGGAAGCTTCGTGACGTCGCGTCCGCGCAGCACGACCCGTCCGCTCGTTGCGGGATTCACGCCCGTCACGAGGTTGAACATCGTGCTTTTGCCCGCACCGTTGGGCCCGATCAACCCGAGAATCTCGCCCGCGTGCAAGGTGAAGGACACGTCGTTCACGGCCCTCAAGCCTCCGAATTGCTTCACGACGTGCTCGACGCGCAAGACCTCCTCGCCGTTCGCGGGCTTGCTTCGCGCGCTCAGCAAAGGTGCTTGGCCGAACACCTTCGGGGTTCTCGGCGGCACGAGGCGGTCGAGGATCGGCCAAAGGCCGCGCCGCGAGTACTGCAGCATCAAGATGATCAGCAAGCCGAAGAAGATCGTTTCGTAACTGCCTGCCTGTCCGAACAGTGCCGGAAGGATGTCTTGCAGCCAGTTCTTGAGCAGGGTGATGGCGCCCGCGCCGAGCAGCGCTCCCCACACGAAGCCCGAGCCGCCGAGGACCGCCATGAACAGGAACTCGATGCCGATGTTCAAGCCGAACGGCGTGGGATTCACGAAGCGCCAGAAGTGTGCGTACAACCACCCGGCGAGGCACGCGAGGAGCGCCGCCACGAGAAAGGTCTGGATGCGCAGCCAGTACGTGTCGGCCCCGAAGCTCTCGGCGACGACCGATCCGCCGCGTAGCGCCCGAATCGCGCGGCCCGTGCGGCTCGACAGGAGGTTTTGCACGCCGACCGCCGCGAGAATGACGATCAGCAGAATGAGGTACACGTACGTTCGCCCGCTCGTGAGCTGAACGCCGAGGACGCTCAAAGGCGGAACTTCGCGCAAGCCCGTGAAGCCTCCGGTGAGGTCGGTGGCGTTGCCGAACACGTAGTAGAGGCTGATGCCCCACGCGATCGTCGCGAGCGGAAGGTAGTGGCCGCTCATGCGAAGCGTGACCGCGCCGAGAATCAGCGCCACGAGCGCCGTCATGCCGAACGCCGCGAGAAGGGCCAGCCACGGCGACCACTCCAGGCGCGTCGTGAGAATCGCCGTCGTGTACGCGCCGACGCCCATGAAGGCCGCCTGCCCGAAGCTCGTGGAGCCCGCCACGCCGGTCAGCAGCACGAGGCCGAGCGCGACGAGGCTGAAGATGCCGATGTTGCCGAGCAGCGTCACGCCGAAATCGGGCAGCAGCAGCGGCAAGGCGACCGCGAGCAACAGCGCTCCGCCCGCCACGAAAGTGCGCGTTTGCACGCCGCTCGCCTTGACGCCCGACGTGGCGCTCACGCTTCCTCCTCTTCGAGGTGATGGCTCGTGAGCGACCGCCACAGCAGCACGGGCAGGATGAGGCTGAACACGATGACTTCCTTCCATGCGCTGAACTGGAAGGAGGCGAACGCTTCCAAGAGGCCCACGAGGACCGCTCCGACCGCTGCCAGGGGGTAGCTCGCCAACCCCGCGAAGATCGCGCCGACGAAGCCCTTGAGGCCGATCAGGAAGCCCGAGTCGTAGGTGACGGGGCCGTTCGGTCCGATGAGAAGGCCGCTGAAGGCTCCGATGAGCGCGGCCAGCGTGAAGCACACGTAGCCCGCGTAGGTCGTGGAGATGCCGCTGAGCTGCGCGCCGAGGCGGTTCACGGCGGTCGCGCGCAGCGCCTTGCCCTCCATCGTCTTGTCGAAGAACACGTACAGCGCGACCATCAGCAAAAGGCTGAAGCCGATCGTCCAAAGGCTCTGCCCGGACACCGTGACGTTACCGAAGGTGACGCTGCCGTTCGTGAACGGCGGCGTACGCGCGCCTTCCGCGCCGAAGAACAGCAGCAGCAGCCCGACGAGCGCGAGGTGAAGCGCGACCGACACGATCAGCAGCACGAGGGTCGTCGCTTCACGCAGCGGTTGGTACACCACGCGGTACAGCAGCGGTCCGAGCGGCACGATCAACACGAGCGTCAAGAGCATCTGCGCCCACAGCATTGCCTTCAACGGCGTCAACGTCGCCGTGAGTCCCCACGCGACGAGCCCCACCCCGAGACAGGTCGCCGCCGTCGTCAGCGCCCGTCTCGGCTCGCCGCGCCGAAGGGCCGCCACGCCTTCGAGGATCGTCACGGCGATCAGCAGGCCGACGAGCAGCCACAAGGTGCCCGGCGTGCGCCCCAACTGCAAGCTCGCGAGCGTCAGCGCCCCGAAGGTCACGAAGTCTCCTTGCGGCACGAAGATCGCGCGCGTCACGGCGAACACGAGGACGAGCGCGAGCGCCAACAGGGCGTACACCGCGCCGCTCGTGAACCCGTCCATCGCGAGGATCGGGAAGATGGTCGGATCGAGAATCTGGGACACGCGTTCTCCTTGACGACAGGAACGAGACATGAGGAACGAGCGCGGTCAGCGACTCGCCGAGCTCATTCCTCACGTCATTTCCTGCTTCTTACTTGAGCAACTTCCAAGTGCCGTTCTCGATCGTCACCATGACGCGCGAACGGCTGTCGAGCCCGAGGTGGTTGTTGTTGCGCATGCTGAAGGTGCCGTGCGTGGCGATGAGGTTGCGCGTGCCCTCGATGGCGTCTCGCAGGGCAGAGCGGAACTCGGCCGTACCGGGCTGCGCGCGCCTCAAGGCGATGGGCGCCGCGCGCTGAAGCATGAGGCCCGCGTCGAAGAGGTGGGCGCCGAACGTCGACCGCGTGCCCGCTCCGAACTTGTCTTCGTACGACTTGATGTAGTTCAACGCGACCTTCTTGTTCGGGTTCGAGTCGGGCAGTTGTTCCGCCACGAGGATCGGTCCGGCAGGCAAGATCGCGCCTTCCACGTCACGCCCTCCGACTCGCAGGAAGTCCGCGTTGGCCACCCCGTGCGTTTGGTAGATGCGGCCCGTGAAGTTCCGCGCCTTGAGGGCCGCTTGCGGTACGACGCCCGGCACGCCCGACGCGCCGATCAGCACGGCGTCCGGACGAGCGGCGACGATGCGCAGCACTTGCCCCGTGACCGAGGTGTCGGTGCGGTTGTAGCGTTCGTTGGCGACGATGCGGATGTTGCGCTGAGCCGCGTACTTGCGAAGCTCGTTGTACCAGCCTTCGCCGTACGCGTCGTTGAAGCCGATGTAACCGACCGTGCGAATCTTGTTTTGCGCCATGCTCTGCACGATGGCGTTGGCCATGATCGCGTCCGTCTGCGGCGTCTTGAACACCCAGAAGCGCTTGGCGTCCACAGGATCGATGATGGCGGCGCTCGCCGCGAGCGAGATGTTGGGGACCTTCGCGTCCGCGACGACATCGATCATGGCGAGGCTGGCGGGCGTCGTCGTCGGGCCGATGATGAGGTCGACTTTGTTCTCCTGGATGAGCTTGCGCGTGTTTTGCACGGCGGTCGTCGTGTCCGACGCGTCATCCAAGACGATGTACTCGACGGGAGTGTTGCCGATGCGTTGCGGCAGCAATTGCACGGTGTTGCGCTGTGGAATCCCGAGGGACGCGGCGGGACCCGTCGTGGAGACGATCACGCCGACGCGGATGGGCGCGCGGCTTTGCGACTGGGCGTACACGACGCCGACGGTAGCGGCGAGCAGGGCAGACAACACGAGACTCTTCGTACGCTTCATACGACCTCCTGAGTACGTCGGAACCGCTCAAGCGACCGAACACGTCGCGGCCCGACCATTGAACACTTGTTAGGCTGTTTGTACGCGTTCACTGTAGCGAAGTCTGCGTGAAAATGCGATATCGCGATTAGAAATCCACCAAGGTCAAATGACGTGCACGGGCATGCCTTGAAGCGCCCCTTCACGTGGCTTCACCCACCCGCCGTCGAACGCTTCGAGAAGCGAGCCTTCCTCGAACCAACTTTTGGGCGTCTTAGCACCCCACAGCGTTTGACGCCGCGGATCGTCGCGCATCCAGCGAATCGGCTCGAAGTCCGGGTCGACCGTGATGTAATCCGACGTGTAAAGCTCGATGCGGTGTCCGTCCGGATCGCGAACGTACACGAAAAAGGCGTTCGAGATGCCGTGCCGTCCCGGTCCGCGCTCGATGCGCTCGGGTTGCCGCGCGCCCGCGAGGATGTCGCACGCACGAATGATGCTCAGAGCGTCCGGCATCCAGTACGCGAAGTGGTGAAGGCGCGGCCCGACGCCGTTCGTGAGCGCGAGGTCGTGCACGCCGCCGCGCCGTTGAATCCACGCCGCCCACACCGAACCGTCCTCGCCTTCCGTGTACTCCGAGAGGCGAAAGCCGAGTTCGCGCAGGTACCAGTTCATCGTGCCTTCGACGTCCGGACTCATCACGTTGACGTGATCGATGCGTTGCAAGCCCGGACCGCGATGCACGTGGTAGTCCTGCAGCAACCACTTGTGCGTCTTCGACTCGTGGTAGAACGCCACGGGCAATCCGAACGGGTCTTGCAACCTCAGCATCCTCGGGCGGTCGAGCTCCGACTCCCAGCGGTGCGGCAAGCCTTGCCGCTCGGCGAGGCGCACCAACTCCTCCAAGTCCGCCTCGCTTCGCACGCGGTAGGCGAGGTGCTTGACGCCCGCCTCGGGCGCGAGCTCCAACTTGAGCGTCCACTCGCGGTCCTCCACGCCCCGCAAGTAAACCGCGCCCGGCGTCTCGTGCAGCACGTTGAGGCCCAGCAGGTTCACGTAAAAGTCCTTCGAGCGCGCCAAGTCCGTCACGTAGAAGACGCCGTGCGCCACGCGAATGACGTCAATCATCGGCCGCCACCGCCTCGTGCGCTTTGCTCGACCGCGCCAGGAACGCCTGGATTCGGTCCACGTACGGCTGCTTGTCGTACACCTCGTACAACGCCGACGCCATTCGCACGGGATCGCCGAAGAAGTGCTTCTCGTAGAGGTTCTGGCGCGCTCCGAACGAGCTCAGCGTCATGTCCCAAGCGAGGCGGAAGAGCTTGAGGCGCTCCTCGGCCGTCCCGTTGCCTGCCTGCAGATACTTGGCGATGTGCGCGCCCATCGGCCCTTCACGGTCCGCCTTCGTCGGCATCATGATGATGCCCGACGCGCCCAGCAACTGAATCAGCTCGTTGAGCTTCGGGAACATTTGCGGGTAGTAGTTGCGCGCCGCGTCGAGGGGACCCCGAGCGGGCGTCATCACGCCGTACTCGTTGAGGGTCGCGCCTTCCTCGGCGGCCACGCGCAGCGCCTTCATGATCTCCAAGGTCACGATGAACTCGCTGACTTTCTGCTGCACGTGCTGAAACTGACCGCTGCCGATGGTGTTCACGATGCTTTGCGCGACGCCCAAGAGCGCTTCCGTCTTGGCGATCTTGCCGCACACGACTTGATGCGCCATGTGCAGCACCGCTTGCGTGCGTCCGTACGCCTGATTGGCGAGCTTCACGTCGTACAGCAAAAATACTCGCTCCCACGGCACGAGGACGTCGTCGAAGATCACGAAGGCGTCCTGTTCGTCGAAGCGGCTCGCGAGCGGGTGATCCTCGGGATCGCGTCCCAAGTCGAAGGGTTCGCGGCACTGGAAGTAGAGCCCGGGCGCGTTCGTCGGCACGGCGAACGCCATCGCGTACTGACTCTTGTCGGCGTTTTCCTTGAGGACCGTCGACGGGAAGATCAGGATCTCGTCGGCGACCGGGAGGGTCGCCATCATGCGCGCCCCGCGCACGACCACGCCTTGCTCCGTTTCGCGCACCACGCCGAGGGCGATGTACGGATCGGGCATCTCCGAAGCCATCTTGCTGCGGTTCACCTGCGGATTGGTCAGGGCGTGCGTGAGACACAAGTCGTGATCGCGCACGAACTCGTAGTACCGACGCATGTTCTCGCCGAAGTCCCGTCCCGGCACGCTCGGCTGGCTGCTCTCGCACTGATTGAAGTACTCGGGCGCCATCGCCGCCGCCATGAGGTTGACGTTCATGTAGTCGGGCGTGCGGCCCATGAAGCCCAGGCTGTGGTCCGCCCACGCCTTGTGCATGTCTCCGCGCCGCTTGAGGTCCTCTTTCGTGCGCGGCACGAGAAAGCTCAGGCCGTACCGCTCTCCGTTCTCCTCGTACGTCAGGACGTCACGGAACTGCGGGTCGTGTTGAAGATCGTAGAGTTCGGCGAGGCTGTGCGCGACGTTGCGCGTCTTCGGATGCGTCGTGGGGTCCGTGACGCGTTCGCCGTCGATGTACAGCGTCGGAGGATGTTCGCGTAGACCTGCGAGGAATTGTTGACCGGTGCGTGCTCCCATGAGTTGCAGCCCTCCTTCGAGCGTGATTACTTCTTGACTTCCTGCCGCGCCAGACCCACGTAGTCCTTCGCGACGAACACGCCGCCTTGGCGTTGCTCGGTGAGGTCGTTCTCGTCGCCGTGAATCCGCTCGATGTCCGAGGCGTAGTCCTCGGCGTTGTCTTGCGGGTGGTAGCCGACGTCGGCCCAGCCTTCGCTCGTCATCCAAGCGCGGGTGTTGGCGCTGATGCCGGCGAGGATCTTGAAGCCGAGCCGTGGCGTGTCGAGGCACGCGGCGACGAGGCTCACGCAGTCGCGCGGCGACAACCACGTGCTGAGGTTGCGGCGCTCTTGGGGCCGCGGCAAGAACGAGCAGATGCGCAGGGCGGCCGTTTCGATGCCGTGCTTTTCCCAGTAGAGGCGCCCCAGGGCTTCACCGAAGACTTTGCTGACGCCGTAGAAGGTGTCGGGCCGAACGGGCGCGTTCGGCCCAATCTTGTTGCGCTCGTCGCGTTCGTAGAAGCCGACGGCGTGAATAGAGCTCGCGAAGACGACGCGCTTCACGTCCGCGAGCCTCGCCGCCTCGTACACGTTGTGCGTTCCGTCCATGTTCACAGTGCGAATCGTCTCGTACGTGTGCTCGTTGGGGATGCCGCCCATGTGCACCACCGCGTCCACGCCGCGCATCGCCTCTATGAGGCCGCCGATCTCGGTGAGGTCGGCGAGGACGGTCTCCTCGCCTTCGCGCGCCTCGCCGAGGTCGCGGTTGTCCGTGAGGCGCAGCGTCTCGTACCGTCCGCGCAGCCCTTCGCGCAACGTCGAACCGATCGCGCCGGCCGCTCCGGTGATCAAGACCTTCATCACTCCGCCAACTTCTTGTCGACCGCGTCGCGCGCGGGTTGCGCTTGTCCGACTCCGAGGCGCGCCGTCTTGTGCGTTCCGAGGCTGACGGCGATGTTCTTCGTCTCCATGTAGAAGTCGAAGGAGTAATCGCCGCCGTCGCGGCCGATCCCGGAGTTCTTCACGCCGCCGAAAGGGGTCGGAAGGTGGCGGACGTTCTCGGAGTTCACCCAGACCATCCCGGCTTCGAGGCGGTGCGCGAAGGTGTGTGCGCGCGTGACGTCCGACGTCCACAAGTACGCGGCGAGGCCGTACCGCACGCCGTTGGCGATCTCCAAGGCTTCCTGCTCGTTTTCGAACGGAATCGCCGTCAGGACGGGACCGAAGATTTCTTCTTGCGCGATGCGCATGTCGTTTCGCGCGTGCGTGAACAGCGTCGGCGGAACGAAGTTCCCGTCGAAGGTTCCGCCCGCTGCGATCGTCGCGCCTTCCGCTTTGGCGAGGTCGAAGTACGAGGTGACTTTCTGCGTGTGCTTCGGGTGCACGAGCGGCCCGACTTCCGTGGAGGGATCGAACGGGTCGCCGACTTTGATGTTACGCGCGCGTTCGGCGATTTGGGCCGTGAACTCGTCGTAGACCGCCGCTTCTACCAGCACCCGTGAGCTGCTCGTGCAGCGCTCGCCGTTGAGGCTGTAGATCATGAACACCACCGCGTCGAGCGCTTTCTCGAGGTCCGCGTCCGCGAACACCACGACCGGGTTCTTGCCGCCGAGTTCGAAGTGGACGCGCTTGAGCGAGTCCGCGCCTTGCCGCATGATGTGGCTTCCCGTCGTCGTCTCGCCGACGAAGGCGATCGCCTTGATGTCCGGGTGCTCGGTTAGGGCCTTGCCCGCCGTCTCGCCGTAGCCGTGCACGAGGTTCACGACGCCTTTCGGAACGCCCGCCTCGTCCATGATCTCGGCGAGCAGGGCCGCCGTGACGGGGCTCCACTCGGCGGGCTTGTGCACGACCGTGCAGCCCGCCGCGAGCGCCGGGGCGATCTTCCAGGTGGACAGCATGAACGGGGTGTTCCACGGCGTGATCACCCCGACCGGTCCGATGGGCTGGCGGATCGTGTAGTTCAAAAAGCCTTTCGTCGGGAGGCTGGAGCCGTCTTGCGCCTCGGTCGCGCGGTCCGCGAAGAAGCGGAAGTTCTCGGCGCCGCGCGCCGCCGCGCTTTTCATGAAGCGAATCGCCTGACCGGTGTCGAGCGTTTCGAGGTGCGCGATTTCGTCGGCGCGCGCCTCGATGAGGTCGGCGACTTTGTGCAGCAGTTTCTTGCGCTCGGCGCCGCCCATGTCGCGCCACTCGGGAAATGCTGCCTTGGCGGCGGCGGCGGCTCGGTCGATGTCGGCTTCGTTTCCGCTCGCGACGGTCGCGATGAGGCTCCCGTCGATGGGGGAGAGCGTCTCGAAGGTCTCGCCGTTTCGGCTGTCCACCCACTGTCCGCCGATGAAGTGCTTCACGCCGCGTTCAGCGAAGCGCGCCTTGTATCCCTGGACTTTTTGCTGTCTCTCGTCGATCGTCTGAGTCATCATTCTCCTCGCGGTCTGGAGTCGCTGTAGAAGCGAAACGGTTCGGAAAGCAACGTGCGGCCGTTGCTCGTCACGGTCACCCGCGCGAACGGTCGAGCGGTCGAGCCGACCTCCACGCGGTACGTGTAACCGCCATTTCGAAATTGGTAGACGAGGCCGCCCGCGCTCGTCTTCGTGCGGATTCCGTTCGAGAGGCGAATGCCGCGCTTCGACGTGTCGAAATCACCCGACACGCGGCTCTCGCTCGTCTCGGGCAGACGCTCGCTTCCGACGTAATCGAAGGAACGGTACATGTAGCGGCCGTTCGGCAGGCGTTGAATCCACACGCTGCGCTTCGCGCTCGCGCCCGCGAACACGCTGCCCTCGGTCGGTCCTCCCGAGGCCGGATCGGCCTCGTTCACCGTGAAGTAGCGGCATTCCAACGCCTGCCCGTTCGACGTCACGGCGACGACGTGCGTGAAGGTATAGCCGCCGTCCGCGCGCTGGATGTTGCTCACATGGAGGAAGTTGCCTTCGGTGGAGGCCGCGCTTCCGAAGGGACGAAGCCCGTAGTACACGCTTCCGGCGGCTCCGTCGGCTGGCCCGAGCTGGTACCGAGCGATGTTCACGCGCTCCGGCGCGCTCTTCGTCAACGACGCGAGCGAGACGGCGACCGTTTCGTTCGGGCCGAGGAGCTTGGCGGGACTCGACACCGCCACGACACGGTCGGGTCCGTCGCACCAAGCGAAGAGGGGGCGGTACGCGGCGCTTGCGATCTGCCCGAAGTCGTGCTGCACGTACGGCTGTGCCGCCGCCATCGACGCGGCGAGCATCAGGACCCACCACCGTTTCAAGAATTCACCGCCCGTCCCACACGGGTTCTTTGTCTTCACGGCCGAGGATCGGCTCGGCGTCCTCGGTTTCCAGTGCGACGTCGTTTTCTAGCGCGCCCAGCCCCTCGACTTCCAAGCGCATCACGTCGCCGGGCCGCACGTGGCTGATGCCCTTCGGCGTACCCGTCAGGATGACGTCGTCCTTTTGAAGGGTCATGAAGCGGCTGATGTGCTCGATGAGCTCGGGAATGCCGAAGATCATGTCGCGCGTGGAGCCTTCTTGGCGAAGCTCGCCGTTCACGAAGGCGCGTAGGGTGAGGTCGTGCGGATCTTTCACCTCGTCGGCCGTGACGTAGTACGGGCCGAGCGGCCCGAAGGTGTCCCAGCCTTTTCCGCGTAGCGGGGGGCGGAAGGTGTTCGTGACGTAGTCGCGCACGACGAGGTCGTTGCCGATGGTGTACCCGCCGACGTAGTCCATCGCGCTCTTCGCCTTCACGCGCCGCGCGTCTCGTCCGATGATCACGCCGAGCTCCACCTCGTAGTGCATGAACTGAGCGCCGCGCGGGTAGATGACCGTGCCTTTGTGCGCGAGCAGGGTCGTGTTCGGCTTCCAGAACAAGGCGGGCTCGGTGGGCTGCGTGAGGCCGAGTTCGCCCGCGTGATCGTTGAAGTTCAGCGCGAGCGCGATGACTTTCGGCGGGTCGATCGGCAGACGGAAGGTCACGGCCTCCGGATCGTGCGCTTCGCCCGCGTGATCGATCAGCGCTCCACCTCGAAGATGTCCTTCGAGGGCCCGCCCCCGCGAGATGAACCGCGCGCGCTTCAAACGTTCACTCCTTCCAGCAAGCCGTACTTCTGGGCCATCTTCCGCAGTTTCGCCTCGACGTCGGGCGTGGTCGGGCCGAGGGGTTCGCGCCACTCTTTCTCGCACAAGCCCATCCAGCTCAAGACCGTCTTGAGGGGAATGGGGTTGGTGTCCCAGAAGATCGCGTCGTTCGCTTCCAGCAAGCTGTAGTGAACGTCGAGCGCCTCCTTGTATTGGCCGTCGAGGGTGAGTTGGCACAGCCGCGCCGTTTCTTGCGGCAGCCAGTTGGCGGTCGCGGCGATCGTGCCGACGCCGCCGACGGCCATCATCGGGAAGGTGAGGGCTTCGAGACCGCAGAACACGAGGAAGTCGCGTCCGACGGTGCGCAAAAGATCGCTGACGTACTCGACGTCCTTGCTGGAGTGTTTGATGCCGACGACGTTCGAGAAGCGCTCGCGCAATTTGGCGACCGTGTCGATCTTGATTTCGATGCCGCTTCGGCCCGGAATGTTGTACAAGACCATCGGAAGTTCCGGCAAGGCCGCCGCGACCTTGCCGAAGAAGTCGACGAGGCCCGCTTGATTCGGCTTGATGTAGTACGGCGTGATGAGTAGGGCGCCGCTCGCACCGAGATCCGACGCGAAGCGCGTGAGCTCGAGCGTCTCGTCGAGCCGTAGCGTTCCCGTGCCGGGCAGAAAGGGAACGCGGCCGCCGATGACGTCCGACGCGAACTTCAAGACGGCCTTGCGTTCCTCGACGCTTTGCGTGCCGGGTTCGCCCGTCGTGCCGCCCACGCTGACGCCGTGCGAGCCCGCCTGGATTTGTCGTTCGATGAGCCGTTCGAGGGCCGCGTAATCGATGGAGCCGTTCTTGAAGGGCGTAACGAGTGGGGTGATGGAGCCTTTCAACATGAAACCTCCCGAGTTGTGAATGCTCTCAGCGTATTGAATGGTAGGCTGAAGATGAAAGTCGAAAAGCACGGATAACGTCCTCTTCTTTGTGGAATCGCACAGATCATGAAGCCTTCACCGCTGTCTCGTCTGCTCGCCACGCTCGCTGGCCCGAAGCCCGAGCGTGACCTCGTGACGGCTT
Organism: Deinococcus yavapaiensis KR-236; assembly: GCF_003217515.1. Lineage (NCBI taxonomy): Bacteria > Thermotogati > Deinococcota > Deinococci > Deinococcales > Deinococcaceae > Deinococcus > Deinococcus yavapaiensis. The sequence goes on from NZ_QJSX01000008.1 coordinate 48,632, forward strand.
TGGAGGAACTCACGGGAGGCGAAGCGGCGATTCTCGCTCCGTGGGGAGACGTGCTCGCGGGCCATGTCACCCGGGAGGCAGTGCGGCGTGAAGCGCGCGACGAAGGCCGCTTGCTCGGCGTCGTGGTGTCCTCGGTGGACTCGGACGTGGTCGACGTGGCCGCCGAGGTGTATGTCCTCGCCGCTCTGCGGCGCGCCGCGCGTACGGCGCACGTCGGCGCGAGCGGCGAGGCGTTGCTCGCCGAGCTCGTGTCCGGCGCGCGCTCGGCGGATGTACGCGAACGCCTCGAAGCGGCGGGCCTCGAAGGCGAGCCGTTCGCCGTCGCCGCGCTCGAACTGCCGCTGCGCCGCGCGCGTTCGCGGCTCGCGCGCAGCGCGCTACAAAACGACTTGGAACGCTTGCGGTCGGCGGGTGACGCCTACTTCGCGGCGCTCGGCTACCGCTTCGTGTCGGGCGTGCGCGGTCCGCGCGTCGTGTGGCTTTGGGCGACGAGCGACCCGGACGCACAAGCCAACCGCTTGTGCGAAGCGATTCTCGCCTCGACGAACGAGGACGTACGCCTCGGCGTGTCCGAGGCGCAGCCCGAACCCGAGCAGGGCCGCCACGCGTTCACGCAAGCCCTGCTCGCCCTCTCCGCGACGACGCGGCCGCGCAGCTCGAAGTCCTTCGCGCGTCTCGACCCGCTGCACTGGATGCTGGCGTCCCAGCCCCACGAACACTTGACGTTGTGGCGCGAAACGCTGCTACGGCCCCTCAAGGCGCACGACGAGGACGGACGTCTGCTCGAAACGCTGCGCGCGTATCTGCAGGACTCCTCGCATCTCGGCGCGCTGTCGGCGCGGCTCAACGTTCACCCGAACACGTTGCGCTACCGCCTTGGACGCATCGAGGAGTTGCTCGGGCAACCCCTTTCGCATCCGGCGACGCTGGCGCGGTTGTACCTCGCGCTCGGCGTGGAAGGCTGAAGCGTCTTACACGCCGCCGCGCGTCGAGAGGGCATACAGAGCGTAGATGAGGCCCGCGACGATAAGGGCGATCACGGCGATCAGCACGGCGAAGCGGGTGTTCTTCGGGTACGGCACTTGGCCCTTCTCGGTGTCGGGCAGGCGGTCTTTGTCGCTCATGGCCGCAAGCTAGGGGCTGGGCGCGTGAAGCGGAAGCGAGGAATCTCAAGGCGCGCCAAAGTTCAGGAACGGCCAACTCGGGGTGTGAACGCCCTCGGGCGGCGCTCCTCGAGGCTCGCTAGGCTGACGACGTGAGCGATCTGTTTGCTTGGTACGCCAGCATGCGCGCCTCGTCGCCCGTCGCGTACGACTCGCGCCACGGCGTGCACAACGTCTTCTTGTACGAGGACGTGAAGACCGTCTTGTCGGACTTCGCGCGCTTCTCGTCGCAGCGGGGTCGCGGTCAAGGCAGCCAGAATCCCGACAACGCCCTCGCCGACTCGATCATCAGCACCGATCCGCCGAGGCACCGTCAACTGCGCGCCTTGGTCGAACGCGCCTTCACGCCGAGGCAGGTGGAAGCTCTCGCGCCACGCATCAGCGAGCTCACGCACGAGCTTCTCGACGGCTTTTCGCGCGACGTGGACTTCGTTCGGGACTTCGCCGAACCCCTTCCGGTCATCGTGATCGCCGAGATCCTCGGCATTCCCGTGCGAGACCGCCGCGACTTCAAGCGCTGGTCGGACGCGGTCGTGTCGGGCCGCCACGACGGCATGCGCGAAATGGCGACGTACTTCTCGAAGCTCATCGCGCGGCGTCGTGACGAAGGACAAGACGGCGAGGATCTTGTCAGCGCCTTGCTGCGCGCCGAGGTGGACGGCGCGCACCTCACGTCCAACGAGTTGCTGGGCTTTTGCATCCTGCTGCTCGTCGCGGGCAACGAGACGACCACCAATCTGCTCACGAACGCCGTCCAGGTACTGTCCGATCATCCCGGCGTGCGCGATGAACTCGTCTCGAATCCCGACTTGTGGCCTTCCACCGTCGAGGAAGTGCTTCGCTTGCGCTCGCCCGTGCAGAGCATGTTTCGCGTGTCGACGGAGTCCGTGGAGCTTTCGGGCGTCACGATTCCCGCCAACGCCTGGGTAATCGCCTGGATCGGAAGCGCCAATCATGACGAGCGGGTCTTCGAGATGCCGGACGTCTTCGAGCCCCGCCGCTCGCCCAATCGTCACCTCGCCTTCGGGCACGGCGTCCACTTCTGCCTCGGCGCCCCCCTCGCCCGCTTGGAGGCGACCATCGCGCTCAGAGCCGTTTACGAGCGCTTTCCGCACTTGCGCGCCCGTGAAGACGCCGAGCTCAAGTACATCGATTCCACCATCGTCCACGGCGTCAAGGAGTTGCCCGTGCACCTGAGCGTCGAAGCGGCGAGCTGAGACTCGGCGGCGAGGCGTCACTAAGCTCGACGGCTTATTTGTATGGCAATCTATATTGATAGAAGCGAATATAGATCAGGATCTAAGGCGTGACGGACGTCTCCGCCCTGCCCGATCTGCCCGAAGCGCCTCCCGCCGACGCGTTACGCGCCCTCGCCGACCCGACGCGGCTTCGCATCCTCGAGTTCATGCTCGAAAGCCGCCTGCGTCGATTGCGCGACGGCAACTGCTTCGGAGGCAGCATTTCTCAGCACCTCGGCCTCTCCCAACCCACCGTCAGCCACCACATGAAGACGCTCGTGGAAGTCGGACTCGTCCGTGCGGAAAAGCACGGCACGACCGTCTTCTACGATTTGGAGTCCGAGGGCTTCGAACGCGTCCGACGCTACCTCGACACGTACGTGCTCGCCCTCCGCGTCCACGACCCGGAAGAACAGGAGTGATCATGAACACGCCCCAGCACCTTTTCGACCAAGCCAAGACGCGTTATGAGCAATCGGTCGCCGCGCACGCGCAAGAACAGCGACTCGTGCGCCTTGCCGCGCGCCCGCCTTTTCGCGTCACCGTCGCGCGCACTCTGAGAGTTCTCGCCGACCGCCTCGAGCCCCTGTCGATGGGTTCGGCGGCCAAGACGCAAACGCCGCTTCCCCGCCTTTGAGGAAGCGGCGTCCGCACCGAGCGCTCAGCCGTTCGCTTGGATTTGCATCGCCGCTTCCAAGAAGCGGTCGTTCTCCTCGGGCGTGCCGAGTGCGACGCGCAGACAACCCGCGAGCAGGTGCTGTTTGTCTTGGCGGCGCGGCAACACCCCCTTGGAAATAAGCGCCTTGTACGCCTCCTCGGCGTTCGGCGTGCGAACGAGGAAGAAGTTCGTGCTCGACGGATACGCCACCCACGTCGGGTGCGCTTCGAGGGCTTTCAACACCCGCTCGCGCTCGCGAACCGTCGCCTCGGCGCGCTCGCGCACGTACTGCGGATGTTCCAGCGCGACTTCCACCACCGCTTGCGTGAGGGCGTTCACGTTGAAGGCGGGAACGAGCTTTTGGAGTTCCGTCGCCATGGCGGGCGTCGTGAGAGCGTACCCGAGGCGCAACCCCGCCAGACCCCACGCCTTGCTGAACGTCCGCAGAACGACTCGGTCGTCGTGTCCGCGCGCGAGCTCGCGGTAATCGCTGCCGGAGTACTGGTAGTACGCCTCGTCCAGCACCGTGACCCAACCGCCCGCCTTCGACGCGGCGTTGGCCAGACGCACGACGTCATCTTCACGGTCGAGGTGACCGGTCGGCGCGTGGGGTTGCGTGAGGTAGACCAAGCCGGGGCCGCCTTTGCGAAGTTCGGCTTCCAAGCCGCTCGCGTCCAAAGAGAAGTCGTCGTGCAAAGGCACTTCCACGAGGCGCGCGCCGAGCATCATCGCTTCGAGCTCGTACACCGCGAACGTCGGCTTGACCGTCAAAACCGTGCGGTTGATGCCGCCGAGTTCGGTCAGCAGCTTGATGAGGACGTTGCTGCCCGGCGTCACGACGACGCCCCTCGGGTCCCACCCTTCGTACGCTCCGATACGCTCGGCGAGGGTGTCCGCGTTGAGGTCCGGGTATCGATTCCAGGCTCGGCTCATGGCGCGCTCGGTCGCGAGCTTCTTGAGGTTCTCGGGAAAGTCCCAAGGGCTTTCGTTCTGATCGAGCTTCACGGGCACGTCGATCCGCGTGAACGGGTAGGCGGGCGTGCGCCTCACTTCCTCGCGCACGGCGGCCAAAGCGTCTCTCGTCGTCATGTGGTCATTGTACGCCCTCGCCTAACGCTCGTTCTGTTTGCCAAGCGTCGCTTAACGGGGAACGAATCTCGACACCGTTGGCGTGTGGTGTGCCTGTTACACTTAACGTATGAGCGTTCGTTTGGTACTCGACTCCTCGACCGTCGATCGCGGGAGTCGCCCGTGACGCAGCAAAAGACCCGCCGCGAGCAGATCTACGAAGTCGCCGGAACCCTCTTTTCCGAGCGGGGGTACCACGCGACCAGCATGCGCGACCTCGCGTCCCACCTCGGCATGCAAGGAGGCAGCCTTTACGCGCACATCAGCGGCAAAGAGGAGTTGCTCGTCGAACTCGTCAATCAGGCGGCCGCGCAGTTCGACGAGTCGCTCATGCCTTTGCGCGAGGAGAACTTGTCGCCCGAGGAGAAGTTGCGCGAAGCGATGGGCCGTCACATCGACGTTGTCGCGCACAACCTCGAGACGGCCACGGTGTTCTTTCACGAGTGGAAGCACCTCAGCCCCGAGGCGTACAAGAAGGTCACGGATTGGCGCGACACCATCGACGGGTTGTACCGCGACATCGTCCGCGAAGGAATCGAGAAGGGCGTCTTCAAGCCCGACTTGGACGTCAAGATGACCGCGTACCTCGTGCTGTCGGCCGTGAATTGGACGTACACGTGGTACCGCCCGGGCGGGAAGCTCGGCGCGCGCCAAATCGCCGATCAGTTCGCCGACATGCTGATGAGCGGCCTTCGCAAGTAAGGACGGGCAGCCTCGTGGCCGTTCCACCTACCGTGACCGTCAAAATTCGCGACGCCCTGCTTTTCGCCAAGAAGCGTGCGTTGGAGACGGGCCGCACCCAACAACTCGAACTCGGCGAGGACCTCTTCGTGCGCATCGCGGGCGACGCGCGTCGCTTTCTGCTTTTCCAACTCGACGGCGAGCCGTCTCGGGAATACGCCGCCGCCGTCGCGACCGCCTTGGAGTTCAAGGCTCCGCGCTTCGGTTGGCATCAAGGCGAGACGCTCCGCTCCCTCACCGTCGAAGACGCGAGCTGACCCGGCCGAACGCCGCTCGGCTTCTTGCCGAGCGGCCCCGAGGCGACCCGCGATTCGAGCGCGCCGCGAGGCCGCAGGCGAAACGATGAGTACCTCTGCGGCCAGGCTTTGAAGCATGCCTCGTGCCTCGTCGGCTTCGAGCCGTCGAGGGCGCCTTTGCGCGTCGGCGGGCGTGCGCCACTCCTCGGGTCATGCCCTTTTGCACCTTGACTTAGATGCTGATGGCATATATGCTGATTGCATCTAAGGAGGTCGCATGACCCGCTCTCCCGACGAACAAGCATTTCTCGACGCGTACGACCCCACGGCCTTCGAGCGCCCGTCCGTCACCGTCGACGTCGTCCTGCTCACCGTCCTCGACGGCGATCTGCACGTCCTGCTGATTCGCCGCGACGAGCATCCCTGCAAAGGCTGCTGGAGCCTTCCCGGCGGCTTCATTCGCATGACCGAATCCCTCGACGAAGCCGCCGCCCGCGTCCTGAACGACAAAGCCCACTTGCAAGGCGTGTACGCCGAGCAGCTTTACACCTTCGGCGCTCCTCGCCGAGATCCGCGCACGCGCGTCCTCAGCGTCGCCTACGTCGCCCTCGTGAACGCCGCGCGACTGCGGCCCGTCGAGGACGACCGCATCCGCCTCGCCTTGCTGCACGTCGACTGGCAAGGAGAAACGGGCGGCCCCGCCTCCGCCTCTTGGCACGGCCAACTTCTCGCGCTCGCCTTCGACCACGCCGACATCCTCGGACTCGCCGTCAAGCGCCTTCGCGGCAAGCTCGACTACGCGCCCGTCGGCTTCGAACTTCTTCCCGAGCGCTTCACCCTGCGCGACCTTCAAAGCGTGCACGAGACGATCCTCGGCCGCAAGCTCAACAAGGACTCCTTCCGTCGCCGCATGCTCGCCTCCGGACGACTGAGCGCCGTCGGCGAGCGTGAAGAAGACGCCGACCACCGACCTGCCGCCCTCTACACCTTCGAAAGGAGCGCATGATGCTCACCCTCGACCGCCCCGCCCGAATCAGCGACGAGAACTTCATCCTCGACACGGACTCGTACAAAGCCTCCCACTTCCTGCAATACCCCGCCGGAATGACGCGCCTCTTCTCGTACCTGGAGTCGCGCGGCGGCAAGTACCCCTACACGCGCTTCTTCGGCCTTCAGTACCTTCTCGGGCGCTACTTCACCCAACGCGTCACGCCTGAAATGGTCGAGGAAGCCAAGGACGTCTTCGAAGCGCACGGCGAGCCTTTTCCCTACGAAGGCTGGATGACCATCGCGACCGAACTGGGCGGTCGCCTTCCGCTCGAGATTCGCGCCGTTCCGGAAGGCAGCGTCGTGCCGAACCACAACGCCTTGATGACCGTCACGAACACCGACGACCGCTTTCCCTGGCTCGTAGGTTGGGTGGAGACGCAACTTCTGCGCGTGTGGTATCCCACGACGGTCGCCACGCAAAGCCACTTCATCAAGGCGATCTTGCGCAAGGCCTTGGAACAAAGCGCCGACGACCCCGAGGCGGAACTGCCGTTCAAGTTGCACGACTTCGGCTCACGCGGCGTGTCGAGCCGTGAATCGGCGGGGATCGGCGGCCTCGCGCACCTCACGAACTTCCTCGGAAGCGACACCGTCGAAGCCCTGCGCTGCGGCCGCAACTACTACGGAGCGAGCATGGCGGCCTTCTCGATTCCCGCCGCCGAGCACGCCACGATCACGACGTGGGGCCAAGCGCACGAAGTCGACGCCTACCGCAACATGATTCGGCAGTTCGGCAAGCCCGGCGCTCTCTACGCCGTCGTCTCCGACTCGTACGACCTCAAGCGCGCCATCGTCGAGCACTGGGGCACCACCTTGCGCGACGAGGTCTTGGCCTCGGGCGCCACGCTCGTCGTTCGGCCCGACTCGGGCGATCCCGCCGCGATGGTGCGCATGGCCGTCAACGCCCTCGCCGCCAAGTTCGGCACGACCACGAACGCCAAAGGCTACAAGGTCCTGCGCGGCGTGCGCGTCATTCAAGGCGACGGCGTGCAGGAGGACTCTATCAAGGAAGTCCTCGCCGCCGTCATGAACGACGGCTTCAGCGCCTCGAACGTCACCTTCGGCATGGGAGGCGCCCTCTTGCAGATGGTCAACCGCGACACGCAGAAGTTCGCATACAAGGCGAGCGCCGCCGTCGTCGACGGCGAGTACCGCCCCGTCTACAAGGACCCCGTCACCGATCCCGGCAAGCGCAGCAAAGACGGCGTGCTCGACCTCGTGCTGGACGACGGCAGGTACAAGACGATGCAGCACCGGACGTTCCAGCCCGACTTGACGAACAGCGCCCTGCGAACCGTGTACCGAAACGGCGACCTTTTGGTCACGGACACGCTCGACGACGTGCGGGCGCGGTAATTCCTCATCCCCGCTCCCCTCCCGCGAGGAGGCGGAGCGGTCGAAAGGGCCGTTGGACATGAACATTCCCCAATGGGCGCTCGATTGGTCGGGCTCGCTGTGCGTCGTGGTCTCGCTGGTGTACCTGTGGCGCAAGAGTTCGACGTACTGGCACTGGTCGAACCTCAGCCTCTTGCCGTACTTCCTGCTGTTCGCGTCGTCGGCGCAGTGGATGCTCGCCGGACTTCAGATCACGTACCTGCTGTTCGGAATTCACGGACTGTACTTGTGGTACTTGGAGTCTCGCAAGTCAAAAGGCGAGATTCGCTTCAACGAACCGCTGTGGTACGGCGTGACGTGGGCAGCGAGCCTCGCGATCTTCGCGTACACCGTCGCCGTGACGGACTTCCGCGAAGCGTGGAACTGGGTGCAGTTCGCGTCCGTGACGCTCGCCCTCGTCGCGAATTTCGGAACGACGCGCAAGCGGACGTGGTCGTGGCCCGTGTGGATGCTCGTGAACGCCGTGAGCGCCGTGTACTTCCAGCACCTCGGGTTGTGGGCGCAATTCGGTCTGCAATTCGTGCTGGCCGCCCTCAGCGTGTGGGGTTGGCGCGAGTGGGCGCGGCAAGACGAGAAGGTGGCGCGTGTCGCCACGGTTTGAGCGCGGCCTCGTGATCGGGAAGTTCGCTCCCCTGCACAAAGGGCACGAACTCCTGATCGAGACGGCCCTCTCGGCGTGCGAGACGGTGAGCGTGTGGTGCTACTCCGAGCCCGACTTTCACGACATGCCGACGAGCGTGCGCCAAGACTGGATTCGCGCGCTGTTTCCGAGCGTGACGGTCCTGCCGAACGCGCCGAGCCCGCCGCCGAACGACGCGCCCGACGAGACGCATCGAGCGTACGTGGGAAGCGTGCTCGACACTTGGAACGTGCGTCCCGACGTCGTGTTCACGAGCGAGGCGTACGGAGAGAGCTTGGCCGTGACGCTGGGTTGCGAGCACCGGATGGTCGATGGCACGCGGAAGCGAGTTCCCATTTCCGGGACGCGCGTTCGCGCCGACGTACACGCGCACCGATCCTTCTTGTCGCCGCTCGTGTACGCGCATTTCGTGCAAAAGGTCGTGCTGCTCGGCGCGGAGTCCACGGGCAAGAGCACCTTGACGGCGTTGCTGGCGCGCGAGTTCGCGACGCTCGGCGTCGCGGAGTACGGACGGGAGGTGTTCGAGCGCGAGAACGGAGTCTTGCGGCCCGAGCACTTCGTGGAGATCGCCCGAGGACACCGCGCCTTGGAGGACGCGGCCCTGCTCTCGCCGAACGTGCACCGCTTCCTGTTCGTGGACACGAACGCCCTCGCAACGGCGATGTGGTCGTTTTGGCTCACGAGAACTTGCGAGCCCGACGTGCTTCGTCTCGCCGACGAGTGTCGGTCGCGGTACGCTCACGTCTTCGTGTGCGCCGACGACATCGCCTTCGAGCAGGACGGCTGGCGGTCGAACACGTCCGTGCGCTCGGTGCAGCAGGCGACGGTGTTGTACGACCTCGCGGCGCGCGGCATTCCGTACACGGTATTGCACGGGTCCTTGAAGCAACGTTTGGCGCGCGTTCACTTTGAACTCGTCGGCAAAAGTCTATATCGTGGCGTTTGACACTTTTCGAAATTAAGCGTAAGATGAAAGGCAAAGTGCGACTTGGAGGGCAGTGTATGTCGATGAACGATCCGCAGACCGGCCAGCCTTACTCTCAGCCTGTTCCTGCCGACACCAGCAGCAAAAAAGTTCTCGCAGGCGTCCTCGGCATCCTGTTCGGTTCACTCGGCGTCCACAAGTTTGTTCTCGGGATGAATACCCAAGGCTTCATTTTGCTAGGGATCTCGGTCGCGTGCTGGATCTTAACGATCGTGACGTTCGGCATCGGTGGTCTGATCACCATGCCGATCCTGACCGTCCTCGGCATCATCGGCCTCATCGAAGGCATCATGTACCTCGTCAAGAGCGACAGCGATTTCTACCGCACCTACATGGTCGGTAAGAAGCCCTGGTTCTGACCTTTTCTCGACTGTCAAGGGCCGCCGTTCGAGGCGGCCCTTTATACTTGCCTCCATGTACGAGGCGGTCATCGGGTTGGAAGTTCACTTGCACCTTCGCACGCGCACGAAGATGTTCTCGGGTTGTCGTGCCGACTACTACGGCGCCGAGCCCAACACCTTCACGGACCCCCTGACGCTCGGCTTGCCGGGAACGCTGCCGACGATCAACCAGGAAGCCGTCGAACTCGCCCTCATGTTCGGCCTCGCGCTGAACTGCGACGTCGAGGGCTTCACGCAGTTCCACCGCAAGAACTACTTCTACCCGGACGCTCCCAAAAACTATCAAATCAGCCAGTACGACCGACCCATCGCCCGCGACGGTTTCGTAGAAGTCATGGGCCGCCGTATCGGCATCAAACGCGCGCACCTCGAGGACGACGCGGGCAAGCTCATCCACCCGACGTACGCGCCGTACTCGTTGCTGGACCTCAACCGCGCCGGAATGCCCCTCATCGAGATGGTGACGGAAGCGGACTTGCGCACGCCCGAGGAAGCGCGCGAATTCCTGAGCCTCATTCGCTCCGTCGCGCAAGCCCTCGGGGTGTCCGACGCGAACCCCGAGGAAGGCCAGATGCGCTGCGACGTGAACGTCTCGATTCACAAGCCCGGCGAGCCTTGGGGCACCAAGGTGGAAGTCAAGAACCTCAACTCCTTCAAAAGCGTCGCGCGGTCCCTGGAGTACGAGATCGCTCGGCAAACGCGCGTCCTCGAAAACGGCGGCAAGATCAACCAGGACACCATGGGCTGGGACGAGGGCGGTCAGAAGACGTACCTCATGCGAACGAAGGAAGGCGAGGCGGACTACCGGTACTTTCCCGAGCCGGACCTTCCGCCCCTCAACATCACCCGCGAGTGGATCGAGACCGTTCGCGCGAAGATGCCCGAACTGCCCGCCAACAAGAAAGCCCGCCTCGTCGCCCTCGGCGTCAAGGAAGCGGACGCACACGCGATTTCGCACGACGTGGGGCTCAGCCGCTTTCTCGACGAGGCCTTGCAGAGCGGCGCGGACGCGCAGAAGCTCGCGAACTGGTTGCTCGGGGACGTCGCGGGCTGGCTTGCCGCGCGAGAACTCGAAGTGTTCGCCAGCAAGCTCGTTCCCGCGCACCTCGCGGCCCTCGTGAAGCTCATCGACAACGGCGCGATCAGCGGCAAGATGGGCAAGGACCTCCTGCCCGAACTCATGGAAGGCGCCGACCCCGAGGCGCTCGTCAAAGAGCGCGGTCTGAGCGTCGTCACGGACACCTCGGCCATCGAGGCGGCCGTGGACCGCGCCATCACCGCCAATTCCACGGCGGTGGCGCAGTTCAAGGCGGGCAACGCGAAGGCCATGAACGCCTTGTTCGGCCCAGTGATGCGCGAACTCGGCGGAAAGGCGAAGCCGGAACTCGTGCGAGACGTTTTGACGCGCAAGCTCGGCGAAGCGTGAGCGACCTTGCCCGAGCGCCTCTCTGGGCGATTCGCGCGCAACAGGCGAGCGCCATCGGGTACGCCGTCGCGTCGCTGGTCGTCGATGACCTCAGCGTCTTGTCGCTTTGGACGATCTTGCTGACGTTGCTGTCCGTCGCCGTGCTGCAATTGCAAGCGGCGCTGTTGCCGAACTTGCTGAGCTTGCGCGCGGTCGAACCGTTCGACGTCTCGCTGCAACGCTTCCGTCGCGTGTATCTGTGGTCGCTCGGCGGGTCGACCGTGCAGTTCGGGTTTCTGACGTTGCTGTGGCTTTCGGCGCTCGTGTCGCCCGACGACACCGACGCGTTCAACGTCGGCACCTTCGCGATGGTGCTCGTCGCGTGGAGCTTTTCCTTGTACGCGAGCTTCCGCGTCCTCGTGACCTTCGTCGTGGCCCTGCAGCAACCGCGCGACTTGCCCGTGCGCGCGGAGCTTCGCGAGTGGCTGCTTCGCTCCGCGCTCGCAGGCGGTCTGTTCGCTTTGCTGAACGTCGCAGAGTCGGTGCGAGGTCAAGACGTCGCGAAGGCCCTCGCGTGGCCCGACGTCGTGCCGCTCGCCTTGTTCGCGCTCGTCGCCGGACTCGACGCGGTGGTGCCGCTCTTGATTCGCCGTGCGCTCGCCCGGGTGCCGTGAAGGCAAGGTAGAGTGAGCGCGTACAATTCATTCCCGGGAGGTATTCATGCTCGTCACTGGTTCCGAAATTCTCGTTCCCGCCCGCGAGGGCAAGTACGGCGTCGGCTCGTTCAACACCAACGACCTCGAAATCACCCAGTCCATCATTCACACGGCGGAAAAGCTGCGCAGTCCCGTCATGGTCCAAGTCAGCGAGGGTGCGCTGAAGTACGCGGGCAAGGACCTCGTGAACGTCGTGATCGACCTCGCGACGCGCGCCAGCGTTCCAGTGGCTTTGCACCTCGACCACGGCTCGTCGTACGAAAGCGCCCTCAAGGCCATTCGACTCGGCTTCACGTCCGTCATGATCGACGCGTCGCACCACCCCTTCGAGGAGAACACCCGTGAAACGAGGCGCGTCGTGGAAGCCGCGCACGCCATGGGCATCACCGTGGAAAGCGAACTCGGCCGTCTCGGCGGCATCGAGGAGCACATCGTCGTCGACGAGAAGGACGCGTTCCTCACCGACCCCGAGGAAGCCCAGCGCTTCGTCGAAGCGACCGGCACGGATTATCTCGCGATCGCCATCGGAACGTCGCACGGCGCGTACAAGGGCAAGGGGCGCCCGTACATCGACCACGCGCGCATCCAAAAGGTTTCCGAACTCGTCTCCGTGCCGCTCGTCGCACACGGCTCCAGTGGCGTGCCGCAAGACATCGTCGAGCGCCTGCGGGCCGCGGGCGGCGAGATCGGCGACGCGCAGGGAATCGCGGACGAGGACCTCAAGGAGGCCACGCAGCACGGCATCGCCAAGGTGAACGTCGACACCGACCTGCGCCTTGCCATGACGGTCGGCATTCGCGAAGTGCTGCAAAAGAACCCCAAGGAATTCGATCCTCGCAAAATCCTCGGGCCTGCACGCGACCTCATGAGCCGCATCGTGGAGCACAAGATGACGGTGCTCGGCTCGGTCGGCAAAGCGTAAGCGAGAAATCCCGTCGGCGTCGAGCGGAACGCCAGCCGTCGGAACGTCCGTGGCGGGCGTTCCTGACGGCATTCTCGACGCACCGTACCTCTTCTTATATCTCTTCATGGACCGCAGCTTGAGGTTTTCTCACGCACGGAAGCTATGCTCGAGTCGCCATCATGCTCTCAGCGCGCCTTTTCCGCACTTCGCACCTCCTGCTCGGCACCGCCTTCCTGACCGTGACCCTCGGTGACGTCGCCGCGCAAGGCACTTTGCCGAGCGACGTGCGCAGTCGCTTGGCGGCCCTACTTCCCGACAGCGGGCAGAGCGCGCAGGTGATGAGTCTCGTGCGCGACTCGAACTGGCTGGCCTTGCAACGCAAACTGCAGCAAGCCATCGCGCAGGACACGCGGTGGTTCGACGAGTACCGCCGCGTCAACGCCACCGCCACCGACTTGCCCTGGAACGCCAAGTTCGGCCTCAGCCGAGACGAATGGGAGGCGTTCAACAAGGACTCCGGTTGGCGCTTCATTCGAACCGTCCCCGCTCAAACCGTGCGCGTCGCGTTTCAACGCGTCGGAAATCGCGTGACGTTCCTTGGAACGTCCGGAGCCGAAGGCCTCGACGGTCTCTCGCTTGACTTGTCGAGCGGCGAGATGCGCTTGCCGGAAGGCTACACGACCAAGCCGTACAGCGTGGACATCACCGTTCGCAACGGACGCGACACCAAGAGCGGGTACGTCGATCCTTTCGGGCAGTCGCGGCGCGGTCTGGCGTGGAAGTTCGTCGTGATGAACTCCACCACCCAAGTCTCGGCGTACGTTCATCTGCTGCAACTCGAAAACGGCTCGGTGGTGCTGTCATACGACCGCAGTGTCGGCGTGCGCAACCAAAAGCTGCTGCCTAAAGTCGAGATTCGCCTGCAGTTCGACAAACGTGCGGGCGCGAGCACCACGAAACGCACGAATTGAGGAACTTGACCGTGACGTGGCGGGAACTGGAGGAACGCGTCGGCTTGGAGAACCTGCCGGCCTTTCACCGAGCGTTCCTGCTTTGGCGCGGCGTGGACGACCCGGGCGCCATGCCTCTGCGGCGCGTGCAGCAACGCGTGGAAGCCGAGCTCAACCGCATGGTGCAAAGCGGCGACGCGACGCGCTTGGACGGCGATTGGAACTTGCAGCCGAACGCCCTGGCGACCTTCGAGGCGGCCAAGGCGTACTTGTCTTGAGCGAACTCGTTCGGCGCGACGTCAAGCGCGCAACTCGGGACGGGCGAGCAGCAAGGTTCCCGCGCCCCACAAGCCTCCCAGGATCCACGTGGCGAGCGCGAAGGGCGGCACGAACAGCGTCGCCGCGAACAAGGCGAGGCCGAGAACCGCGCCGAGCACGTCCGCCCGCGGAAGGCGCAAGGCGAGCGCGACCGCTCGGCCTCCGTCGTAAAGACTCACGGCGAGCCCCACGCTGAGCGCGAACAACGCCAGCACCGCGCCCACGAGCGCCGGGACGAGAAAGCCCGACAGTGCGCCAACCACCAGCGGCGGCACGATGAGGCCGAACACCAGCGTTCCCAACGCGAGGGTGCGTGTCAGCGCGTGGCGTTGGCGACGCGCGAGGCGCTCGGCGACGCCCGAGAGGAAGAGCAGCAGCACGATCGCGCACAAGGCGGCGACGTACAGCGGCGTCCACGCGCCCGCCCCGATCCACGCCAGCAACGGCTGGAAGGCGCTCGCCGTGCCGAGCGCGGGCAGCGGCTTGGTGCTGAGACCCTCGCGGCTGCCCTCGACGTTGCCGAGCAGTGCGCTCGGCGCGTTCGCCACGACGGCGCCGGGCCGCTGACGCACATCTCCCAGGAATGCCACGACGTCTCCGCCCACGTTCGCGCCGGGCAGCAAAACGACGTCGCCGCCAAGGGCCACGACATTGCCGGGCACCGCGTGATCCACGACGACGTCGCGTCCGACGCGAACGACGTTCGTGCCGGTGGTGCCGCCTGAAAAGAGAGTGCCGAGCGGCGCGAACATCAGCGCAAAGGCCGAGGCGAGGGCCAGCGCGCCCGAGCGCCGCACGGTGGGGGTGGGGCGCCACAAGCTGAGGACGCTCGCGCCGAGCGCCAGCGCGAATCCCACGAATACCAGCGGCGACAACCCTGAAAGCAGCGACTGCAGAACGGTAACGCCCACCGCGACGTTCGGCCAAGCGAAGGCCATCGTCAGTAGCGAGAACGCCACCAGCAAGCCTCCGACGAGCACGAGCGGCGCCGGGTTTTGGCTCGCCTCGGCGTGCACGCGCTTGGCGACCGCCGCCGCGATCGAGACAGGCGGCGCGACCCTCGGCAAGCTTCTCAGTGACGCCACGACTTCCGGGCGCGCGTCCTCGGCGACGCGGCTCGCGACGATCGCCGCGACGCTGCGCGGCATTCCCGGCGCGCGCGACAACGCCTGCGAGAGGGCGACGTCCCTCGCGACGCGGCTCGCCACCGACGCGGGCAGGGGAACGGACGGCAGGACGCTCAGGTCGTCGCCGACACGCTTGAGCTGCTCGTACGCGCGGCGACGCTCCTCGTCGGCGAGGCCCGCCTCGAAGGCGGCGCGCTCTTGAGATGACAGCGCTTCACCGTCCAATACGCGGTGCATCAATTCCTGCCAATTCACGGTGTTCCGTTCACCTCCTTTCGTGTCTTCGCGGCGTCCTCAATCCACATCCACCGCCCCTTGCAGCAATTCCGCCAGCATCTCCTTGGCGCGAAACACCCTGCTTTTCGCCGTCCCGACCGCGCAGTTCTGAATCTTGGCGATCTCGTCGTACGGCAGTTCCTCCACGAATCGCAGCACGACCGCTTCTCGGTACTCGGGCGCGAGGCGGCTCAGCGCCACTTGCACCCGCTCCGCCGTATCTGCGCTTTCCGCGACTTGCACGGGTCCGCGGCGCGAACTCGTCACCTCGAAGCCGACGTCCTCGGCCGCCTCCTCGATCGAGAAGCGCGGCAGCACCTTGCGGCGATGCCGTTCGATCTGCGTGTTGCGCGCCACTTGATACAACCACGGCAACACCTTCTCACCGGGTTTGAACGTCGAGATCGAGCGCCACGCTCGGTAGAACACTTCTTGCGTCAAGTCCAGCGCGTCCTCCTTGTTGCCTTCGAGGCGAAACAGGTAATTGAACATTCGGCTTTCAAAGGCGCTCACGAATTCGTGCCACGCCTCCTCATCTCCGGTCTTGAGGCGCGCGAGAGCGTCCGCAGTCAGAACTTCGGCCTCCGACACGTCTTTCATTACGCTCCCTTCCGCCCGAAAGTTCCGCGGCGATCCGACAAGGTGATCTTCCGTGCGTGTCCTCACTTTAGCGAGATTTGTCGCTATCTTGATGGCACCTTGAACGCCGTCGACGTCATCACGCCCTTGCTGCCCGACCTGAGCCTCGGCGGTCTGCTGGGATTCTGCGCTGGCTTCGCGATCAAGAAGGCCAGCCGTGTCCTCATCCTGGTCGTCGGCGTCGTGTTCGTCCTCGTGCAAATCCTCGCGTACTACGGCATCATCACCGTGCACTGGACGAAAGTGCAGGAACTCGCCGAACCCGTGCTGCGAACGGGCGCCGAGGACGGCGGCGCGTGGGCGCTCGAAGTCCTGCGCGCCAACCTTCCGTTCGGCGGAGCGTTCGTGGCGGGTCTGCTGCTGGGCTTGCGAGCGAAGTGAGCGGTGCGGGACGGGTGAGCGCCCGATTCGTTCGCGGCCCGCTCGATTCGAGTTCCAACCGTGTCGCACGATCTCGGGCGGGCGCTTTGACACCGCTGCCTCGACGCGCGCCCTTCACGCCGTGAGAATCAGGGGGCGCCGCTTGGTGATCACCACGGTGTGCTCGTAATGCGCGGCCAGTCCACCGTCGCGGGTGCAGATCGTCCAGCCGTCCGTCCGAGTGCGCGTGCGCCACGACCGTCCGCTCGACACCATCGGCTCGATCGCCAGCACCAGCCCTTCGCGAAGCGGCTTGCTCAACGACGGCTGGTAGAAATTCGGCACGTCGGGCGCTTCGTGGATGGTGCGGCCCACGCCGTGCCCTTGCAACTCGCGCAGCAACGAGAAGCCGCGCCGCGCCACTTCCGCTTCGACGGCTCGCCCGATGACGTTGAGCGGACGGCCCGCGCGCGCCGCTTGCATCGCCGCCTCGAACGCGGCTTCGGCGCACGCGACGAGCCTCTGCGCGACCGGGGAAACGGGCGGCACGGCGACCGTGAGGGCGGCGTCTGCGACGAATCCGTCCACGAGCGGCGTGACGTCGAGGCTCACGACGTCGCCCTCTTTCAAGGGGCGCTTCGAGGGCAGGCCGTGCACCACGTCGTCGTTGACGCTGACGAAGACGTTGACGGGGGCGCCGTACACGGCGCGCGGAGCGGAGGAGGCGCCGTGCCGTCGAAACACTTCGCCTGCGAGCGCGTCGAGGTCGGCGGGAGTGACGCCGGGCGCGACGGCCTCCTCTAGGATTCGGAGGGTGTCTGCCACGACGTGTCCCGCGCGCGTCATGCCGTCAAGGTCCCGCTCGTCTTGAATCGTCATGCTTCACTGTACGCTCGTCGATCCCTCTGTTCGGGGATTGCCGAAGCCGTTCCTCTCTTTTTCGAGGCGGAGGTGCGCTGCAACATGGCGGTACTTGATTTCATGTTCGTTGCGTTTTTGCCGCTCACGACCGGACGGTTCGCGGCGCAAACGCGCCGCGTCGGCGTGGCCATCGACCCTCACCCGAGCGTTCCGGCCGAGACCACCACGCAGCATGTCACGCGTCCGCTCGCTTCGTCTCGAGCGCTGCCGCCCCTGGAGACGATGGAGGCCCGGTATCGAAGCGAGCGAGCGCGGCGTGAAGGACGCGTCGTTCCCCTTGCGCGGGACAGCTCTCACGGTCACGGTGATCGTCGGTTCTGTCGCGAGCGGCAAGACGACGTTGCTGCGCGCCCTGCTCGGCCTCTCGCCGGTGCGCTGCAACGGGGCTCGGTCGTGCCGCCGACGGCGAGCCGCGCTGACGCGAAAAGGAGCGGGACCGGCACGACGGTGCCGGTCCCGCTGCTCGGTCGCTCACTCTTCGTCTTCGAATTCGTCGCCGTCAACGTGGCCGCGCTCGAGCTCCTCGGGCGTGGCGTCGCGGATGGTGCGCACCGTGACTTGGAAGTCGAGGGTCTCACCGGCGAGCGGCGGGTTGAAGTCTACCTTCACGCCCTCGGGGAGCACTTCCACGACCGTGAGGGGCGTGATGGAGCCGTCCTCGCTTTGCGCGAAGTAGCTCGCGCCGACTTCCACGTCGTCCTCGAAGTCTTCGCGCGGCAGGATCTGCACGTTCTCCTCGTCACGCTCGCCGTAGCCTTCCTCGGGCGGCACGGTGACTTGGAAGGAATCGCCGACGGACTTGCCTTCCAGCGCTCTTTCGAGGCCCGGAATGATGTTGTTGTGTCCGTGGAGATATGCGAGAGGCTCGTCCGGATCGCTTTGATCGACGACCTCCCCACCAACGCGCAACACATAATCCAGCTCGACCACTTTGTTCTGAGTAATTCGCATGAAATCTCCTCCCACCAATCCAGGTCTTCAAACTCTAACACGGTTGCGAATGCACACTGGTCGCCATGAGGACGCGCTAAACTTTGGTTTGCATTTTCTCGGCGCGCGAGGAACACCGACTCGGCTTCGCGCGGCACCGAAAGGAGTCTGAAATGCATAAAGTTGCGATCGTCGGACGCCCCAACGTGGGCAAGTCCAGCCTCTTCAATCGCCTGATCGGCCGACGCGAAGCCGTCGTAGCCGACTTTCCGGGCGTCACGCGCGACGTCAAGGAAGGCGTCATGCTCTACGAAAACCACCGAATGGTCCTCATGGACACGGGCGGTTTGTGGAGCGGCGACGAATGGGAGCAAGCCATTCGCGAGAAAGCCGAAATGGCCCTTCACGACGCGCTCGCCGTGATTTTCTTGCTCGATCCGCGCGAAGGATTGTCCACCGCCGACTATGAAGTCGCCGAGTGGCTGCGCCGCCTCGACAAACCCGTCGTGATCGCCGCGAACAAAATCGATTCGCCGCTGCACGAGGCGTACCTCGCCGAGTTGTGGGGCCTCGGATTCGGCGAGCCCGTTCCCGTCAGCGCCGAGCACGCTCGCGGACTCGACACCCTCATGGAGCGCGTCTTGGAGCACCTTCCCACAGATGACGAGGACGTGCCGGAGATCGCTCCCATCCGCATCTCCCTCATCGGTCGCCCCAACGTCGGAAAGTCGAGCTTGCTGAACGCTATTCTCGGCGAGGAGCGCGTCATCGTGTCCGAGGTTCCCGGCACGACGCGCGACTCGGTGGACGCCGAGTTCAACTTCGCCGGGCAACGCTTCGTGCTCGTGGACACGGCGGGCATTCGCCGCAAGCCTGACACGTCCATCGAGGAATACTCGATGCAGCGCTCCGAGACGGCCATCAAGCGCAGCGACGTCATCTGGCTCGTCATCAACGCCACGGATCTCGGCGACCACGAGCTCAAGCTCGCCAACCTCGCGTACGAAAGCGGCAAGCCCGTGATCGTCGTCGTGAACAAGTGGGACCTCGTGCCCGACGAGGACCTCAAGCGCACCACGAAAGACCTCGACCAAAAGCTGTTCCACATCAGCTTCGCGCCGCGCGTTTACACGTCGGCGATCAACGATTACGGCATTCACGACATGCTCGCCGAGGCGATGAAGCTCTACGCGAAGTGGCAGTCGCGCCTGCAAACGTCCGAGCTCAACCGCTGGCTCGAAATTTGGCAGGTGCGTCAGCGCGTTCCGAACTTCCACGGCAAGCCCTTGAAGATGTACTTCATGACGCAAGCCGAAACGGCGCCGCCCACGTTCGTGATCTTTTGCAACCGCGCGGATTTCGTGACGCGCGCCTACGAAAACTTTTTGCACAACCGTATTCGCGAGGATCTCGACCTCGCGGGCATTCCCGTGCGACTCGTGTGGCGCGAGAAAGGTCCGTACAAGAAGGGCAAAAAAGGCGAGCAGGACGAGGAAGCGCCCGTCAAGAAGTAATCGGGCGAACAGCGAAGGGGAGCCGAGATTCGGTTCCCCTTCGTTTTTTGACGAGAATCTGATGATGTGAGCTTTTACGAGGCGCACATGATGTGTCATTGGAAAGAATGACAGCACTCATCCCTTGAGAGGAGCTTCATCCATGCGTCATCCCTCGACTTTTGCCGCCTTCGCCCTTCTCACGCTCACGCTCGCCGCCTGCGGGACCACGCCGCCTGCATCCGGCGCTCAAACGCCCGCCGCGCCCTCGGCGGCGAACAGCGACGCGACGGCGCCGCTCCTCGCGTCCGAAAACGCCATTCCCGGCCAGTACATCGTCGTCTTCAAGAAGGACGCCAACGTCGTCGCCGACGGCTTGCGTGCCCAGAGCGCCGACGGCCTGCTGCGCGCCCTCGCCCTCGACGCGAGCGGCGTTCAAGTGCAAAACGTCTACGCGACGGCCATCCAAGGCTTCTCGGGCCGCCTCGACGACGCCAGCCTCGCCAAGCTTCGCCGAGACGAGCGCGTC
The DNA here is from genome assembly GCF_003217515.1 of Deinococcus yavapaiensis KR-236. Classification (NCBI taxonomy): domain Bacteria; kingdom Thermotogati; phylum Deinococcota; class Deinococci; order Deinococcales; family Deinococcaceae; genus Deinococcus; species Deinococcus yavapaiensis. Next base: position 68,835 of record NZ_QJSX01000008.1, read on the forward strand.
GCCTACATCGAGCAGGACGCCCGCGTGAACGCCACGGCCACCCAAAGCCCCGCGACGTGGGGCCTCGACCGCCTCGACCAAGCGAGCTTGCCGTTGAGCAGTTCGTACACCTACAACCTCACCGGCGCCGGCGTGAGCGCGTACGTCATCGATACGGGCATCAACACGACGCACTCGGACTTCGGCGGTCGCGCCTCGGTCGCGTACGACGCGGTCGGCGACGGCAAGAACGGCGTCGACTGCAACGGGCACGGCACGCACGTCGCCGGAACGATCGGTGGCGGAACGTACGGCGTGGCCAAAGGCGTGAAGCTGTACGCCGTGCGCGTCCTGGGCTGCGACGGGTCCGGCACCACGTCGGGCGTCATCGCGGGCGTGAACTGGGTTGCCCAGAACGCGCAAAAACCCGCCGTGGCGAACATGAGCCTCGGGGGTGGCGTGAGCTCCTCGCTCGACTCGGCCGTTCAAAGCGCCATCAACAACGGCGTGACGTTCGCCGTCGCGGCGGGCAACGACAACCTCGACGCGTGCAACTCTTCGCCGTCGCGCGTCACGAGCGCGCTCACCGTCGCGGCGAGCACGAACGCCGACGCCCGCGCCAGCTTCTCGAACTACGGCACGTGCGTGGACGTCTTCGCGCCCGGCCAGAGCATCACCTCCGACTGGATCGGCTCCACGTCCGCCACCAACACCATCAGCGGCACGTCCATGGCCACGCCGCACGTCGCCGGAGTCGCCGCGCTCTACCTCCAAGGTGCGCCCAGCGCTTCGCCCGCCACGGTCGCGAGCGCTATCAAGGGCGGCGCCGCCTCGAACAAGATCACCGGCGTGAACGGCAGCCCGAACTTGCTGCTGCAAAGCCTCATCGGCAATGCCACCACGACGCCCACGCCTACCCCGACGCCCACGCCGACCGCGCCGTGCACGACGTGCGAGAAGTACACGGGCAGCCTCTCGAGCAGCGGCGCCTACGCCTACCAGCCCAACGGCACGTACTTCCAGTACGCGGGCGGCACGCTGCGCGGTTGGCTGCAAGGCCCGAGCGGCACGGACTTCGACCTTTACCTGATGAAGTGGAACGGCTCCGCGTGGGCGACCGTCGCGAGTGCCGCCACGAGCAGCACGAACGAGAGCTTGTCGTACAACGCCAGCGGCGGCTACTACACGTGGCGCATCGTGTCCTACACGGGCAGCGGAACGTACACCTTCTACTTGCAGCGCTGAGACCGTCCGCAAAAGAGAGCCTTCCACAGGGAAGGCTCTCTTTTCACGTTTTCGAGCTTCGGCGTGCTTCGCGCGGCGCGTACGGCCGTACCCGCAAGCGCCACTGATACGCGGCGGGATCGAACGCTCGAAGGCGGCGGCGAAAGCTCAAGGCGAAGTCGGGCCAAAGGGTGACGTTGCGACCGTGCTCGTCAAGGTACCAACTCGCGCAGTGCCGCGCCGACCACGCCGACCGCTCGAAGCGTGCCTGAAGCGCGTCGTTGTACGTCCGCTGCGCTTCGGGCCGCACGTCGAAGGCCTGCAGGTGCTCGCGGCGCGCGTGCTGCAAGCAAGCGGCGACGTACGCGACTTGCGCCTCCATCATGTACAGCACCGAGTTGTGACCGAGCAGCACGTTCGGTCCCAACAGCAAGAAGAGGTTCGGGAAGTTCGCCACGGTCGTGCCGAGGTACGCCTCGGGTCCGGACGCCCACGTTTGCGCGAGGGTGCGTCCGTCCTTGCCTCTGAACAGTCGCGCGAAGGGCATGGTGGCGACCTCGAAGCCCGTGCCGCACAACATCGCGTCCACCTCGTGCAAGGTGCCGTTCGCCGTCACGACGCCACCCTTGGTGACGCGCTCGATCGGTTCGGTGACGAGCGAGACGTTGGGCTGCTGAAGCGCCGGGTAGTAGTCGTCCGACACGAGGATGCGCTTACAGCCGATGCGGTAATTCGGCGTGAGCTTGGCCCGCAGCGAAGCGTCGCGAACTTGCGCCTTCAAATGCCGAGCGGCGATGCTGCGCACGTACGGCTCCAAGCGCGGCTCCCAAAAGCCCAAGCCGTCACGCTCGTGCTTCAAGAAGATGGCGGCGCGCGACAAACGCTGCGTGATCGGAAGGCTACGGAAAGCTCGCCGCTCGTTGGACGTGAACGCCCGGTCGCCGCGCGGCACGATCCACGGCGCGGAGCGCTGAAAGACCGTCAGGTGCGCGACTCGCGGTTGAATCGCGGGAACGAACTGAATCGCCGAGGCGCCCGTGCCGATCACCGCCACCCGCTTGCCCGCCAGGTCGTACGCGTGATTCCAACGCGCCGAGTGCATCAACTCACCGCCAAAGTCGTGCAACCCTGGAAGGTCGGGCCATTTCGGCGTCGAGAGCGGCCCTTGACCGGACACCACGAAGGTCGCCGTCCACGGCCCTCCGCTCGTCTCCAAGCGCCAAATGCCTTCCGCGTCGTCCCAAGTCGCCGTTCGGACTTCATGCGAGAAGCGCACGTGTGGCAACACCCCGAAGCGCCGCGCGACGTCTCGCAGGTACGCGAGGATCTCCGTTTGCGGAGCGTAGCGACGCGACCAGTCCGGGTACGGCGCGAACGAGAACGAGTACAAGTTCGACGGCACGTCGCACGCGCAACCGGGATAGGTGTTGTCGCGCCACGTGCCGCCGACGTCGCTCGCGCGCTCGAACACCACGAAGTCTCGTTCGCCGTCGCCCAACAGCCGAATCGCCATGGCGATGCCCGCGAAGCCCGATCCGATGACCGCCACGTGAACGTGCGAAGCGGTCGCTTCCGTCGAACTGGTCATACCGCAGTATGATCGCCGCGCCCGCCCGCTCGAAAGGTGGGCGGCGGAAAGCGCATCGTGAAGTTCGTGACGCGCAGCGATACGAGCGGCGTCGGTAACGGTGGAAAAAGGTCGGGATTCACGAGGGCGTGCGAAAGCCGCGCGAAGCGAACGCGTCCGGTTCCTCGGGGACGCGTGAGAAGCACGCGTTCCTGGCACGGTTGTGCCAGCGTGCCCCACCTCGCCGGGATCAACGCGGTCGTCGCCGGGACGCTCGGTCCTGCCTCGGTCCAAGCGAACTCGCCGAGGAGGCGTCCTGACTGCTCCACACGCACGAATCCCCCTTGCCCGTCGCTTCCTTGCCAATCGAAGCGCGCGACTTCCTTCGGTAAGCCCCAATTGCGCCGTCCCCACCGCGCGCTCGCCTCGGAATCCACCACGATGCGCGTGACCTTCGGGTGGACCACGCCGCCCGACTCGAAGAAGCCGCCCAGGAACAGCAACTCGCGGTAAGGACCCACCGGCGAACTCGTGTAGTTCACGAGCATCATCGCCGCGACGCCTCCGCGAAACGAAGAGGCGGACGGATCTTGCCGAGGCGTCGCGGGCAGCAGCGAAATGAAGCCGTGTCCGTGAAGCGTCCATGGAGGAGGCGCGTTCATGCCTCATGATGCGCTTCTCACGCTCCCTTGAGAGCCTCGCTACGCGCTCTTAGACGTTCGGTCATCTTGTGGTCCGCCTGACTTAGCGAGTGGGGGGGCGTTGCTGTGATGGGCTCGATTTTCTCGCGAGGAGGAGCGACATGACGCAGCAATCCGGCAAGCAAGGCGCGCAACAGCAAGGTGGAGCTCAGGAACCGTCGTTCGAGGAAGCCGTCCAGAAGACGACGTCGAACGAGGAAGGCAAGACGCTGCCCGAGCAGCAGCAAAGCCACCGGCCCGGCATCGAAGCCGAGATGAATCCCAAGCCCGTGTACATCAAGGAGACGTACAAGGCGGCGGGCAAGCTCGCAGGCAAGAAGGCCCTCATCACCGGAGGCGACTCGGGCATCGGGCGCGCGGTCGCCGTGCACTTCGCGCGTGAAGGCGCCGACGTCGCCATCGTGTACCTCGGCGAGGAGGACGTGGACGCGCAAAACACGCGTCAACTCATCGAAGCCGAAGGCCGCAAGTGCCTCCTGATTCCCGGCGACGTCGGCAGCGAGCAGTTTTGCAAGGACGCCGTGAACCGCACGGTCTCCGAGCTCGGCGGACTCGACATTCTCGTGAACAATGCCGCCGAGCAGCATCCGCAAGAAAGCCTCTCGGACATCTCCTCCGAGCAACTCGAGAAGACCTTCCGTACCAACATCTTCGGTTACTTCTACATGGCCAAGGCGGCGCTGGAGCACCTGAAGGAAGGCGCGGCGATCATCAACACGGCGTCCGTGACGGACTACAAGGGCAGCCCGCAGCTTCTCGATTACTCTTCCACGAAAGGCGCCATCGTCGCCTTCACCCGCTCGCTGTCCATGAGCCTCATCGAGAAGGGCATTCGCGTCAACGGCGTCGCGCCCGGCCCAATTTGGACGCCTCTCATTCCGTCGACCTTCCCGCCCGACAAGGTGGCGTCGTTCGGCGCGGACGTGCCCATGAAGCGCCCCGGCCAACCGGCTGAAGTCGCCACGTGCTACGTGTTCCTCGCGAGCGACGACTCGTCGTACATCAACGGCCAATTCCTGCATCCCAACGGCGGCGAGGTGGTGAACGGCTGACTTCCGAGGCGCTTCGCGGCCTCTTCTCGAAGCGTGGAAACATCGACGGCAGAGTGCACTTTGGCCTCCTTTCACGGGAGGCCCCTTCGGGATGAGTGAGGAAGTATGACCAACACGCAATTCACCGATCAGCAATTCACGGAAAAGCCCACGAACCGCACGGCGAGTCCCACGGAGCGCATCGTCTTCAGCGCGATCGGCAGCCTCATGGTGCTCGGCGCGGCGCGGCGCGTCTTCCCGACGGGACGCGCGAACGTCATCCTCGGCACGCTGGGCGGAGCGCTGCTGTTCAACGCGGCGCGCGGCTACAGCGTGTACGACGATCTCGTCGGCATTCGCCGGACGAACGAGGGCGGCGGCATTCACGTCAAGAAGAGCATCACCATCTTGGAAGAGCCGCGGCGCCTGTACGAATTCTGGCGGCAGTACGAGAACTTACCGCAATTCATGAGCCACCTGCAGAGTGTGTCGCAACGTGACGCGCGCGTCTCGCATTGGGTCGCGAAGGCCCCGGCGGGTCTCGACGTCTCGTGGGACGCCGAGACGATCGAGGACGTGCCCGGCGAGCGCATCGCTTGGAAGGCGATCGAGGGCAGCACGATTCCCAACGAGGGCCACGTGGAGTTTCGCCGAGCGCCCGGCGACAAGGGCACGGAAGTGCACGTGGAACTGCAGTACTTCCCGCCCGGCGGTACCCTCGGCGCGGGCGTCGCTCGGTTGTTCGGCGAGGAGCCCGGACAGCAGGTCGAAGACGACCTCCGGCGACTCAAGCGCCTCATGGAAGTCGGCTTCGAGCCCACCATCGAAGGGCAGTCGACCGGAAAGCGCGGCCTGAGCGGCAAGATGGCGGCGGCCCTGTACGACTCGGAGAGGACGAAGTGAGAGCGTGAAGGCCGTCGTCTGGAACCGCATCACGGACGTGCGCGTCGAGGAGGTGCCCGACGCGAAGATCTTGCAGCAGAGCGACGTCGTCATCAAGATGACCGCCGCGACGATTTGCGGCTCGGACTTGCACCTCTACGACGGTTACGTGCCGTCCATGACGCCCGGCGACATCATCGGGCACGAGTTCATGGGTGAAGTCGTCGAGGTCGGCCCGGATGTCACGAAGTTCAAGGTCGGCGACCGCGTCATCGTGCCGTCCGTCATCGCCTGCGGGCAGTGCTGGTACTGTCAGCACGGCCGCTTCTCCTTGTGTGACAACACCAATCCCAACGCGAAGATCGCCGAGGCGATGTACGGTTACTCGGGCGCCGCGATCTTCGGCTACTCGCACGCGTTCGGCGGCTACGCGGGCGGTTTCGCCGAGTACGTGCGCGTTCCGTACGCGGACGTCGGCCCGATCCTCGTGCCCGACTCGCTCACGGACGAGCAGGCCCTGTTCGTGTCCGATGCCTTTCCGACCGGTTGGCAAGCCGCGTACTTCGCCGACATCAAGCCTGGAGACGTCGTGGCCGTGTGGGGCGCGGGCGCCGTGGGCTTGTTTGCCATCGCGAGCGCGTTCATGATGGGCGCGGACGACGTCATCGCCATCGACCGCTTCAGTGACCGTCTCGACAAGGCGCGGCAACTCGGGGCGCGCACCATCAACTACGAGGAGATCAACCAGCAAGGCGTCACGATCGTCTCGGCCCTCAAGGAGATGACGGCGGGACGCGGTCCGGACCGCGCGATCGACGCGGTCGGCATGGAAGCGCACGGAACGGGCTTCGGCGCGAACATCGACCGAGTGAAGCAAGCGACGCGCCTCGCCGAACTCGACCGTCCGTACGTCCTGCGTCAAGCCATCCAGGCGGTGCGCAAGGGCGGCACGGTCAGCATCTCGGGCGTGTACGCGGGGCTGGTCGACAAGATGCCGTTGGGCGCCATCGTGAACAAGTCGCTGCACCTTCGTGGCGGGCAGATGCACGCGCAACGCTACCTCAAGGACCTCGTGAAGCGCGTCGAGAACGGCGAGATCGACCCCTCGTTCGTCGTCACGCACCGCCTTTCGCTGGAGGACGCGCCGCAAGCGTTCGAGACGTTCAAGAAGAAGCACGGCCCGAACGAGCACGGCGAGGATTGCCCGTGCTGCCGCGTCGTCCTCAAGCCTCACTTGAAGAAGATCGAGTCCAAGCAAGGACCAGGCAAGCCCGTGGAGGTGAACGCGTGAAGGCCCTCGTTTGGCAAGGCGTCAACCGTGTCGGCATCGAGAACGTTCCCGACCCGCAAATCCTGCAGCCCACCGACGCCATCGTGAAGATCACCTCGACCGCCATCTGCGGCTCGGACCTTCACCTCCTCGACGGGTACGTGCCGACGATGATGCACGGCGACATCCTCGGGCACGAGTTCATGGGCGAAATCGTCGACGTCGGCAAGGACGTGCGGAACGTGCGGGTCGGCGACCGCGTCATCGTGCCCTTCCCGATCTCGTGCGGTTCGTGCTGGTACTGCACGCACGACGAGTCGAGCTTGTGCGACAACTCCAACCCGAACGCCAAGAACGCCGAGGCGTTGTGGGGCCACTCCCCGGCGGGCATCTACGGCTACTCGCACATCACCGGCGGGTACTCGGGCGGCCAAGCGCAATACGCGCGCACCGTTTTCGCCGACTCGAACTTGTTCAAGGTGCCGTCGCACCTCACCGACGATCAAGTGCTGTTCCTCACCGACATCCTTCCGACGGGGTACATGGGCGCCGAGCAAGCGAACATCGAGCCGGGCGACGTCGTCGCCGTGTGGGGCTGCGGTCCTGTCGGTCAGTTCGTGATTCGCTCGGCGTTCCTGCTCGGCGCGGGCCGCGTCATCGCCATCGACCGTTTCGCCGAGCGCCTCGCGATGGCCGAAGCGGCGGGCGCCGAGGCCCTGAATTACGAGAAGGTCGACGTGTTCACGTCTCTCAAGGAGATGACGGCGGGTCGCGGGCCCGACTCGGTGATCGACGCCGTCGGCCTCGAAGCGCACGGCCAAGGACTGGGCGGCGTCTACGACGCCGTGAAGCAGACGACGCGCGTCGCCGAGACCGAGCGTCCGCACGCGCTGCGCGCCGCCATCCAAGCGTGCCGCAAGGGCGGCACCGTCTCCGTGCCCGGCGTGTACGGCGGGCTCGGTGACAAGATCCCCATGGGCGCGTTCATGAACAAGGGCCTCGAGATGCACTCGGGTCAGACCCACGTGCACCGTTACGTCAAGAGGCTTCTCAATCACATCGAGGAAGGTCGCATCCACCCCGAGGAGATCATCACGCACCGCCTTTCGCTCGACGAGGCGCCGCAAGGCTATCAGATGTTCAAGAAAAAGCACGACGGCTGCGTCAAGGTCGTCTTGAATCCTTGGGCGTGAAAGCCGCCCTCGAACGTTTTTCCTCAGCGTTCGACGCTTCACTCAACGTCCCTTCAGCCGACTGAAGCGCCCCCCTCCATCTTCGTCGAGCAATGTTAAGGTGGAGGTCCAACATGAGCGAGAACAAGAGCATCGGCGAGCGACTTGGCGAAGCGGCGGACAGCGTGAAGTCCAAAGTGAACGAACTCGGCGATCGTGCGAGCGCCAACGTTCGAGACGCCCAAGCGGAAACGGCGGACAACCCCGTGGAAGGCGCCGTTCGAAAGGGACAGGCCGCGTACGACCGCGCCAAAGCCGAAGTGCACGAGGAACGCTCGGAGCGTCAAGCGGACGAAGCGTCGCGCTGACGCCCCATCCTCGAAGCCGCCTCGCGCCCAAGAAAGGCGCGCCGAGAGGGAACGAAAAGCCCCCCTGAAGCAGGGGGGCTTTTCGACGGGTGAAGTCACGCTGGCGGCGTTTCTCGCAACTTCTCGGCGAGTTGGGCGGGTTCGAAGATGTTGGCGCCCTTGCCGTACTGAGCGGTCACGGCTTGCTGGATGAGCCAGTAAGCGATGCCGAAACCGATGAGGGACAAGGCGAGGGCGGGCACACGCATGACGGCGTTCGCCGAAGCCACCTCGGCGTTGAAGGCGTTCGTGCCGAACTTCGACGTGACGATGCGAAGGTTCACGAAGAAGTTGACGGCGGCGGACACGAGTTCGACCGCCGCGAAGATGAAGGTCCCGAGGCCGAGGGCGCGCTTCACGACGCCGTTGGAGAAGACGGTCGTGAGGGCGCGCTGCTCGTCAGGCTTCGCGCCGAGGGACGTGACGTCCACGAAAATGCGGAACAACGGGTAACCGACGAAGACGGACAAGACCGCCGCCACACCGACGAGGATGGAACGCGCGGAGTCCTTGAGGGCGTACTGCCAACCGTCGACGAACCAGAAGGCGAGCGCGCCTCCGACGAGGGCCGAGGTCCCCGCGAAGATCGCGATGGGGGAGACGCGCTTGTTCAGCAGCAAATCAACGAGGACATAGGCGACGGGTACGAGCGCCGCCAGAACGTACGAGCGGACGTTGCCGGTGACGCCGCCACCGAAGACGCTTTCGGAAAAGCTGAAACCCGACCCGAGGAGGTTCGGGCTGAGAATGGCGATGGGAATCAGCAGGGTGAAGACGAGATCGAGGAGGATCTTGCGGCCTCCTCCTTGCGGTTGCGCTGGTGCGGTCGTCACAATGCCTTTCATTGTGCCGCATTCGCGTGAGGACGCTAGCATGGATCGGTGACCCTGCCGATTCTCGATGTCCTGCCCGATCTGCGCGCCTCGCTGCACGATCGGCCGCTCGTGCTGCTCTCGGCGCCGCCCGGCGCGGGCAAAAGCACCGTGCTGCCGCTGGAGTTGCTCGAGGCGTCGTGGCTCGCAGGGCAAAAGATCGTGATGCTGCAACCGCGCCGTGTCGCCGCTCGAAGCGTAGCGGCGCGCATGGCGGAACTGCTCGGAGAGGACGTCGGAGAGACGGTCGGGTACCGCGTGCGCTTCGAGTCGCGTGTCTCTTCGAAGACGCGCGTGGAAGTCGTGACGGACGGAATCTTGACGCGGCAGTTGCAGCGCGATCCGGAACTGGCCGGAGTGGGCCTCGTGATCTTCGACGAGTTCCACGAGCGCAGCCTGCAAGGTGACGTCGCCTTCGTGCTCGCACGTGAAGCACAAGGCGCTTTGCGCGACGACCTGCGTCTTTTGGTGATGTCGGCCACGCTGGAAGGCGATCTCGCTGGAAAGCTCGGTGGCGCGCCGACGGTTGCCTCTCAAGGAAGGCCCTTTCCGGTGGAGGTGCGTTACTTGCCGCAAGACCCGACGGGCTCGGTCGCCGAGAACGTGACGAGCGCTGTGACGCGCGCGCTCGACGAGCACGAGGGCGACGTGCTGGCGTTCCTGCCCGGTGTCGGGGAGATCAAGCGAGCCCACGAGGCGCTGAGCGATCGTCACGCCTCGGTGCGCGTGCTGCCCTTGTACGGCGACTTGCCCCTCTCTCAGCAACGCGCGGCGATCGTTCCCGATCCGCAGGGGCGGCGACGTGTCGTCCTCGCGACGTCCATCGCCGAGACGAGCCTGACCCTCGAAGGCGTGAGAATCGTCGTCGACGGCGGGTTTTCGCGCGTGCCGACCTTCGACGCGAGGACGGGCCTCACGAGTCTCGTGACGACGCGCGTGACGAAGGACGCCGCGCATCAGCGGGCAGGCCGAGCGGGCCGCACGGCTCCCGGGGTGGCGTATCGCTTGTGGAGCGAGCGTACGCACGCCTTGCTGCCCGAAAAGCGCAAGCCGGAGATCTTGGAGGCGGACTTCGCCTCGACGCTGCTGGAGCTCGCGCAGTGGGGCGTGACGAACGTCACGTCGCTGCCGTGGCCGGATGTGCCGCCTTCCCGGAACGTCGAGGCGGCCCTTGACCTTCTGGTGAACCTCGACGCCTTCGCGGACGGGCGGATCACGAAGCGCGGCGCGGAACTCCTGACGTTTCCCACGCATCCTCGCATCGCGCACCTGCTGCTCGAAGGGCGAGACGCGGGCCTCGCCTCGCTCGCGTGCGACGTCGCCGCCCTGCTCGAAGAGCGCGATCCGCTGGGGCGAGACGACAGCGCGGACTTCTCCAGCCGGGTGAGCGGGCTGCGGCGAAATCGTCGAAGCCCCGCTTTCGCCCGCATCGAGCAGCTCGCGCGCTCGTGGCGTCGCTTGTTGAACGCGCCCGTCCACGACGAGGAGCCCGATCCCCACGAAGTCGGCTCGCTGATCGCCTTCGCGTATCCGGAGCGCGTGGCGAAGTTGCGGGCGGGCTCGCGAGATCGTTACCTGCTGGCGAACGGCCGAGGCGTGCGTCTGCGCGAAGGCGATTCCCTCATGGGCGCGCCCCTGCTTGCCGTGGCCCACCTCGACGCCCTTCAAGCGGACGGGCGGGTGTTCCTCGCCGCTCCCTTGAGCGCGTCGGCGCTCGAAGCGCGCGTGCAAGAGGTGGACGAGGTGCGCTGGGACGATCGTGACGGAACCTTCGTCGCCCAGCGGGAGCGGCGGGTGGGCGCGATCGTCCTGAGCGCCGAGCCTTTGCGAAGCGTGCCTCGGGATTTACGGGTGAAGGCACTGTTGGGCGCGCTACGGCGCGAAGGACTGTCGCTGCTGCGTTGGACGGAAGCCGCGCGGCAACTGCAGGCGCGCGTGCTGAGCGTGCGGGCTTGGCGACCCGACGAAGGCTGGCCCGACTTTTCCGACGAGGCGCTCTCGGCTTCGCTGGAAGATTGGCTCGCTCCGTACTTGGAAGGTGGGCGGTCACGCGACGACTTTTCGAAGGTCGACGTCGCGGAATTGCTGCGCCACGCGTTGCCGTGGAACTTGGTGGGGCGCCTCGTCGACCTCGCGCCCGAGTCGCTGACCGTGCCGAGCGGCCACGCGGTTCGCCTCGCGTACGCGCCCGACGCGACCGCGCCGATCCTCGCCGTGAAGCTGCAGGAGCTTTTCGGTCTCGCCGACACGCCGACCGTGAACGAGGGACGCGTGAAGGTGCTGCTGCACCTTTTGTCGCCCGCGCGGCGTCCCGTGCAGGTCACGCAGGACTTGAAGTCGTTCTGGGAGCGAGGCTACCCGGACGTCAAGAAGGAACTGAAAGGTCGTTACCCGAAGCATCCCTGGCCGGACGATCCTTGGACGGCCGTGCCGACGCGGGGCACGAAGCCTCGTTGACGTTCAGCGTTCGGCTTGAGGCGCCGTGTACTGCAGGTAGTGCGAGATGAGACCGACGGCGAGCAACGCGAGGCCGACTCCCATGAGCACCGACGTGTTGCGGACGGCGCCACTCACCAGCAGACCGAGCCCGCTCGCGGCAGCGATGGCGTGCAGGGCCGCTTGGTTCCTGCGTTCCTCACGGGCGACATCGGTGAACAGGGCGATGAGGATGGTTCCGACGATGAGGGTGACGAGTCCGCCTTCCATGTGTTCCTTCTTTCGTGATGCTGAAGATTTCCTTTAGACAAGCTTAACACAAAAATCTCCCGTTAGCGATGAGAAAGCCCACTTCAGACAGTGTCGTATAACTCCTTCATGACGCCCACGCCACCCGACCTCGACCTCGCCTACACCACGAACGTTCTGCTGCGCCTGCTCGAAACGCCGTCTCCAACAGGATTCACGGACGACGCCATCCGGCTCGTCGAACACGAACTCGACTTGCTCGGCGTCCAAGGAACGCGCACTCGCAAGGGCGCCCTGCTATGGACGTTGCCCGGCGCGCAGAGCGGCAAGCACGTCACGTTCAGCGCGCACGTCGATACGCTGGGCGCGATGGTGAAAGAGGTCAAGTCCAACGGGCGACTCAAACTCACGTCGCTCGGCGGATATGATCCTGCCACCATCGAGGGCGAATACGTCCGCGTGCACGTGCAAGGCGGCGAGACACTGAGCGGCACGATCTTGAACGTCAAGCAAAGCACGCACATCTTCGGTCCCGAACTGCGTGACCTGCGGCGCACCGAGGAGACGTTGGAGGTGCGCCTCGACGAGATCGCGCGCACGGCCGCCGAGACGCTGACGCTCGGCGTGAACGTCGGCGACTTCGTGAGCTTCGATCCGCGCGCCGTCCTCACGCCCAGCGGCTACCTCAAGAGCCGTCACATCGACAACAAGGCCGCCGTCGCGATCTTCCTCGCGGTCACGAAGGCCGCGCTCGACGGGCGCCTCAGCCTCGCGCACACGGCGTCGTTCTTCATCAGCAACTACGAGGAGGTCGGCCACGGCGCTTCGCAAGGCATTCCCGCCGAGACCGACGAGCTCGTCGCCGTGGACATGGCCGCCGTCGGCCCTGGACAAAACAGCGACGAGCACTGCGTCACCTTGTGCGTCAAGGACTCCACGGGGCCCTACGACCACGCGCTCGGCAATCGGCTTCGCGTCGCCGCGACCCACGCCGACCTCGACTTGCGCGTCGACATCTACCCGTACTACGGCTCGGACGCGTCGGCCGCGTGGCGCGCGGGCGGCGACTACCCGGCGGCCCTCATCGGTCCGGGCGTCGACGCCAGCCACGCGTACGAGCGCACGCACGTCGACGCCCTGAACGCCACGGGCCGTCTCATGCTCGCGTATCTGACGAGCTGACCTCCGCCTCAAGTCGGATGTTCGGGCGCGAAGGGCGTGCCACACTGAGGCATGACCGCCGAACCTGTCGCGCCCGCGCACTTGCAAGCCCTCTTCTCGCCGAGCGCCCTGCAAGACCCCTATTCCGCGTACGACGCGGCGCGGGCGCTCGGCGAGGTGCAGCCACCGCCGCCCGGCTTCTTCGGCTGGTTCGCCTTCGGGCACCCCGAGGTGAGCGCGGTTTTGAAGTCACCGCACGGAGGCGCCGACCGTTTCGGCGGTGACCCCGAGTTCGAGCGCACGAAATCGTACGCGCTGCTCAAGCCGATGATGCTGTTTCACGACGGCGCGTCCCACGCGAGATTGCGAGGTCTGGCGACGCAAGCCTTCACGCCGAAGGCGGTCGGCGAAACGCGCGAATTCGTGCAAGGCGCCGTGAACACCTTGCTCGACGCCATGAAGCGCAAGGAAGCCGCCGGCGAGCCCGTCGATTTCGTGCGCGACCTCGCCGTGCCCCTGCCCGTCACGGTGATTTTGCAGATGCTCGGCTTGCCCGCCGACGACGGCGAGAAGTTCAAGGAATGGTCGGATCACCTCGCCTTCCTCCTCGACGGCTCGTCTCAGTCGCGCGAGAAGTTCGAAGCGGCCGAAGCGGCCGCGCACCAGATGAGCGTGTACTTCCGTGACGTTGCCGACGAGTTGCGCGCTCATCCCAAGCCCGGCCTCATGTCCGCTCTCGCCCTCGCCGAGGCTGACCAGGGACGCCTCAACAACGAGGAACTGCTCGCCAACGCCGTCTTGCTGCTCGCCGCTGGACACGAAACCACCACGAACCTTCTCTCGGGCGGTCTGCTCGCCCTCGCCCAATTTCCAGAGCAATGGCGCCGCCTCGTGCAGGACGAAACGATGACGGCGAACGCCGTGGAGGAACTGCTGCGCTTCGTGTCGCCCGTTCAGGGCACTTCACGCCTCGCCCTCGCCGACTTCTCCTTCGACGGCGTCACGATTCCCACCGGAAGCCACGTCAACCTCTTCGTCGCCGCCGCGAACCGCGACGCGCGCGTGTTTCCCGAGCCGCATCGCCTCGACCTTTCGCGTCCGAACGCGAAGAACCACCTTGCCTTCGCCGTGGGCGCCCATTACTGCCTCGGCGCGAGCCTCGCGCGCCTCGAAGGACAAATCGTCTTTCGTACGCTCGCCGACCGCTTTCCAGGACTCTCGATTGCTCCTCAGCCCCTGTCGTACCGCGCGAATTTCCTCCTGCGCGGCCTCGAACATCTTTTTGTAGCCCTGGGCTGAATCTATATTCCGACTTCACCGCTCTCGCTGCCCTCGTGAGGGGAGAGGCAGGAGCGCTTTATTTCCCGCGAGTCGAACCGACGCCCCCGCTCCTCAAGATGAAACGAGTCGAGCCACGATCGCTCGCGATTCAAGGAGGATGTGTGAAACGACTTGCCTTCGCCCTGACGCTTCCTGTAACCCTCGCGGCCTGTGCGCCCATGATGACTTCCACCGATCCCGACGTGCAGTTCGCGATCAGCGCCGCGCACAGCAACTGGGCCGAGATCAGCACCTCGCAAATCGCCCTCACGAAGAGCAACAACGCCGCCGTCCTCGCCTACGCCCGCGACATGATCGCCATGCACACCCAAATGCAAAACGAACTGCGAGCGGTCGCGAAGTCCAAAGGCATCACCGTGCCCGAAGCGCCCGCGCCCGAGCAACTCTTGCAAGGGCAACGCCTCTCGCAACTCAGCGGCGCCGACTTCGACGCCGAGTACAGCCGCGTGCAACTCAACGGTCACCGTTTCACGCTCGGCTTCTTCGACGCGTACATCAACGGCAATCAAGGCGACGACGCCGACATTCGCGCGCTCGCCGTGAAGGGCCGCCCGATGGTTCAGCAGCACCGCGACCGCGCCCGGACCGAACTTCCTGTGCCCACCGACGCGCTCGCCGCCGACCGAAACGCCTCGCAATGACGCCCGAGCCCTCCGCGGCGTCGGCCGGAGACGAAGGCCACCTGAGTCCTGCTTTCCACTCGGACCCTCGGCGCGAAAGCTCACTTCACCTCATCACACGAACCACCTCGTTCGCGATGCGAACGCACCCAACACGGAGGACCTTATGAAGAAGCGCACTTTGTTGCTCGCAGCGACCCTCGGCCTTTCCACCCTCGCCTTCGCGGGCGGCGCGGGCGTTCCCAACCCCGCCGTGCAAGGCCCCATGAGCACCGCGCAGATGAGCAACGACTCGGACATCCTCGCGATGGAAGTGCTCACGATGAGCAACCTCGCCGAAATCGCGACGTCCCAACTCGCCCTGCAAAAAAGCCAGAATGCCGCCGTGCGCGGATACGCTCAGCGCATGATCACCGAGCATACCGCCGCGCAAAACCAGCTCAACGCGATCGCCGCGCGCAAGGGCGTGAAGCTCACGGACAAGCCCGGCGCCGATCAGCGCCTCATGTACAACCGCCTCTCCACCCTGAGCGGCATGACCTTCGACATGCAGTACGTCGCCGTGCAGATCATGGGCCACGACATGACGGTGAAGCTCATCGACATGTACCTACGAATCGGCAAGGACGCCGACGCCCTCAACTACGCCCGCACCATCCGGCCCGCCGTCGTGATGCACCTGCGCGACGCGCAAGCTCTCGACAAGCAAATGCGAATGCAGTAACCGCTCGCATTATGATGGGGGAGGGTCGTTCATCGACCCTCCCCCGCTCATGTGGGAACGCGGTCCGTTGCCCCATCGCCTCCGAGGCGCGAGCTCCGCACGCCTCGTCTGAGTTCTTCCCGCCTCCGGTGGCGCTCGCTTCGATTCGCTCGTCACGCCTCGTCGATCTTCACGAGGTTCTCCACGCGTTGCGCCGCTTCGTGCAGACCCAGGCCGCGCAACGCGGTCGCCGCGCGTTTCGTGCCCGTCTCGTCCACGCGGCCCTCGTTCCAGCCCGCGATGAGCATCGCGCAGCCTTGCAGGGCTTCGGTCATCTGCTCCTTGTGGAACATCTGCGCGATCGCTCCGGCACCTTGCGGCTTCGTGTTCTGCGCTTCCACTTGCACGCTCTGCACGACTTGCATGAAGATCGGGTCGTACTTTTGACGGTCCTCGAGCGAAATCAGCTTCGACATGCCTTCAAGTGTAAGCGCCCCCTCCGAGAACGAAGGGAGCGCGCCGAGAGGTCTTCTTTACTCAGAGAATCCAGCCCACGATGAGTTGCACGAACCACGCGGCGAGCGCCGATACGGCCATCACGATCACGACGTTGGACGAGCCGCGCAAGTTCAAGCTGCCTTGCAAACCGACGTACGCGTAGAACGCTTGCGCCACCCACCCCAGCAGCAACCACACGGGGATCAACACCCAACCGAGAATCGGGATGATCGTGAGGACGATGGTGCCCGCCGTGACGAGCAGGGCGATCGGCACGTAGGACAGCGACAAGGTGTAGGCCACTTCATTGAAGGTGCCCGTACCGCCTTGGGTACGGCCGAAGGCGTACGCGACGCCCGCGAAGGTCGCGAAGCCTGCCACCAGTACCAACGAGCGCTCCAAGAACGCCCAGAAGGGGGCGTTGCCGAGATTGAACAACAAGGCGAACACACCGGCGACGAGCGCCACGACGGCGACGTACGTGAACGCTTGAGGCGCGCCTCCACTGCGCTCGAAGCGCTCGAACGAGTCCACGCTGGGCCGAGCGAGCACGTACGCGCTTTGCTGCATCATCGTCCCGAGGCTGGCTTTCAACGGCTGGGTCATGCGGTCCTTCCTTTCAAGGTTATGGTACGACCACGCCACCGCAGAAGTTCCGACGTCGGCATTCCATGAAGTCTCCCCCTGGCCAAAGAGTACGTTTTTGGCGTAAAATAGAGGGATGCTCAAGGTCGAATCCGAATTCAGACCGAGCGGCGACCAACCGCAAGCCATTTCCAGCCTCGTCGAAGGGCTCAGCGACGGGTTGAGGTTTCAAACGCTGCTGGGCGCGACTGGGACGGGCAAAACCTACACTGCCGCCAAGGTCATCGAGGCGGTGCAGCGTCCCGCCCTCATCCTCGCGCCGAACAAAATTCTCACGGCGCAACTCGCCTCGGAGTTTCGCGAGTTCTTTCCGGGTGCGGCCGTCGAGTTCTTCGTGTCCTACTACGACTTCTACCAACCCGAGGCGTACATTCCAGGGCGCGACCAGTTCATCGACAAGGACGCGGCGATCAACCAGGAACTCGAGCGTTTGCGGCATTCCACGACGCGCAGCCTCCTGACACGCAAGGACACCATCGTCGTCGCGTCCGTCTCGGCGATCTACGGCCTCGGCGATCCCGAGGAGTACCGCAAGCTCAACCTCATCGTGAAGAAAGGCGACCGCTTGGAGCGCGACGCGATCCTCGACCGCCTCATCGAGTTGCAGTACGAGCGCAACGACATCGAGACGGGCGCCGGGAAGTTTCGCGCCAAGGGCGACGTCGTCGAGATTTGGCCCAGTTACGACGAGCAGCCGTTGCGCGTGGAGCTGTGGGGCGACGAGGTCGACCGCATCGTCGTGTACCATCCCGTGACGGGAGAAGTGCAGGCCGAACTCGACTCGACGGTCGTGTATCCCGCCAAACACTACGTGTCGAGCGCCGGAAACGTCGACCGAGCCATCGTGACGATCCAGCAGGAGCTCGACGAGCGCATCGAGTACTTCAAGAGCGTCGGCAAGCTTTTGGAAGCGCAACGCATCAAGGAGCGCACCTTGTACGACCTCGAGATGCTCAAGGTCCTCGGGCACTGCTCGGGCATCGAAAACTACTCGCGGCACATGGATGGCCGCACTCCGGGGGCCACGCCGTACACGATGCTCGACTACTTCCCGTCGGACTTCGTGACGTTCATCGACGAGTCGCACGTCACGGTGCCGCAGATCGGCGGGATGAGCAACGGGGACCGCGCGAGAAAGCAGACCCTCGTGGACTACGGCTTTCGCTTGCCGTCGGCGATGGACAACCGCCCTCTGAACTTCGACGAGTTTCTCGGGAAGGTGGGGCAGACGATCTTCGTCTCCGCCACGCCCGGCCCCTTCGAACTCGAGCATTCCGACAACGTCACCGACCAAATCATCCGCCCGACGGGGTTGGTCGATCCGCAAGTGACGATACGCCCCATCAAAGGGCAAGTGGAGGACTTGCTGGGCCGCGCGCGAGAGCGGGCGTCGCGCGGCGAGCGCGTGCTCGTCACGACCCTCACGAAGAAGATGGCCGAGGACCTCACGGAGTACCTGCTCGAAAAGGGCGTGCGCGCGCGCTACATGCACTCGGACATCGACGCGGTCGAACGTCAAGTCATCATTCGAGATCTTCGCCTGGGGCACTACGATGTTCTGGTCGGGATCAACTTGTTGCGCGAAGGACTGGACTTGCCCGAAGTGTCGCTCGTCGCGATCCTCGACGCGGACAAGCCGGGCTTCCTTCGCAGCGAGCGCAGCCTCATCCAAACGATCGGGCGCGCGGCGCGTAACGTGAACGGCGAGGTGACCTTGTACGGCGACGCGATCACGCCTGCCATGCACGCCGCGATGGAAGAGACGAACCGTCGCCGCGACAAGCAACTCGCGTACAACTTGGAGCACGGCATCACCCCGACGACGATCAAGAAGAGCGTGCGCGACGTCATTCGCGGCGAAGAAGCGCCCGACGCGGGCATTCCCGAAATCGCCAACGACCGAGACGCCCTCATGGCGCAGCTCACCGATCTAGAGCTCGACATGTGGCAAGCGTCCGAAGCCCTCGACTTCGAGCGGGCCGCCTCGTTGCGCGACCAGATTCGCGCGATCGAGGCGAAGCTGCAAGGCAAGGAGTTCCAGCAACCCACCGTGCCCGGCCAGAAGGTCCGCAAGCGCGGACGACGCGGCTGAACTTCGCCTTCGACGTCTGCAGGACCGTGAAGACCGATCGCGGTCGAGGCCGCTCAAGTCGAATGACTGCGAGCGCACGAACCTGACGAACAGAGCGAACGAGGCGTGCAGAAATCACAGGGAGGTCGAAGGAAAGCTTCGACTTCTCGTTTTCTTGAAGTGCGCTGCAACGGCCCTGTAGGAAGACGGTTTTCGGATGTGCATTCGTCTTCGCATCTCCGCGCATGACGAGCGTCAAGAGAAGGGCCGTCCGACTCGGACGGCCCTTCTCTTGGATTTTCTTTAGAAGGGGTCGAGCGTGCCCGTCGCGCGAATCGCTTCCAATTGCGCCAGCATAGACGCGAGATCGATCGGCTTCGGAAGGTACCCGTCGGCGCGCAGTTGACGGCTGCGCCACACGTCCTCTTCGTTTGCGGAGGCCAGCAGTACGAACACGGGAATTTTCGAGAGCGTCTCGCTCGCCTTGAGATGCTGCAA
Organism: Deinococcus yavapaiensis KR-236; assembly: GCF_003217515.1. NCBI lineage: Bacteria > Thermotogati > Deinococcota > Deinococci > Deinococcales > Deinococcaceae > Deinococcus > Deinococcus yavapaiensis. Next base: position 88,162 of record NZ_QJSX01000008.1, read on the forward strand.
CACTTCCAGACCGCCCATGCGAGGCATGTTGAGGTCCAGCAGGATGACGTCGGGCAACGTCGCCGTTTCGAAGGGCGCTTCGTGATGCAGAAACGCGAGAGCTTCGATGCCGTCCGACACGATAGACAACGTGTGAGGCTGCGAGAAGTCCTCGAGTGCGATCTGCGTCAAGAGAACGTCCGTTGCGTTGTCATCGACGAGGAGAAGATGCAGCATTACCGTATCACCAGGATTCCGTTTCCGGAACGCTTCACACTACCGAGGCGGACATGGAAGCGGTTGAGAAGAATGCTAAGAGAGAATTAATTCAACACGGTCGGCGTTATTCGAAGGCGAGAAAGGCAAGATCACCAAAAGACGTGGGCGGTGGACAGGAGGAACCACCGCACACGACGCGGCAACGAAGAACGACAGTGGAGCGGCGTTGCCGGGGAGGTCGCAAGCGAGCTCGGGGGGGACGAAACTCGCTGCCCTCGACCGACCTCAGATTAGAGTCGCCACCCTTTCCAAATTCTTACAGGCGCGACGATTGCTCGCCTATCAAACCTTCAGATCGTCATGCCGAATCGCTCGAACGCCAAGAGAACCCGCCAGCATGACGGCATGGCCAGCGACACCGCCTCGTCCTTTCCCGAAGTGCCGACGTCTTGGCAGCCGTTCCTCGACGACGTGCTGCGCTCCGCACCCCTGCGAGAACTCGCCGCCTTCTTGCGGGAAGAGCGCGCACGGCACACCGTCTATCCGCCCGCCGAAGACGTCTTCAACGCGTTGCGTTTCACGCCGTACGATCGTGCGAGCGTCCTGATTCTCGGACAAGATCCGTACCACGGGCCACGTCAAGCGCACGGCTTGGCGTTCAGCGTCCGTCCGGGCGTACGACCCCCGCCGAGCCTCGTCAACATCTTCAAGGAACTGCGTGACGACGTCGGCGTGACCCCGCCGAAGCACGGGTACCTCCGCGCTTGGGCCGAGCAGGGCGTCCTGCTGCTCAACGCGGTGCTGACCGTCCGGGCGGGCGAGCCGAACTCCCACGCGGGACGAGGCTGGGAGGACTTCACGGACGCCGTGATTCGCGCGCTCGACGATAAGGAGGAGCGTGTGGTGTTCGTGCTGTGGGGTGCGTACGCACGCAAGAAGAAGAAGCTGGTGACGAACGCCCGTCACGTCGTCGTCGAAAGCGCACACCCCAGCCCGCTGAGCGCCACGAAATTCTTCGGCTCGAAGCCCTTCAGCCAAGTGAACGCCGCCTTGCAGGAAGTCGGACGGCCGAGCATCGATTGGTCGCTGCCGACGACCGTCGAGGAAGACTGAGCAGGGGCATACGGCGCGTGAAGCTTCGGCGCGGCAGCATGAACGCATGAAGCCCACGCCGATTCCGCCCGAGCCCGGTCAAGAATCCGTTTGGACGTATCCACGTCCGCCCCGCTTGGAGCGTACGAGTAAGGTGATCGAGGTGGTCTTCGCCGGCGAAGTCGTCGCGCGAACGACGCGTGCCTGGCGTGTCTTGGAGACGAGCCATCCGCCGGTGTACTACCTGCCGCGCGAGGACGTCCGCCCGGACGTCCTCGCGCTCGCCGCGGGCGCAAGCTTTTGCGAGTTCAAGGGCGAGGCGTCCTACTGGACCGTGCGCGTCGGGGAGCGGCGCGCGACGAGCGCCGCGTGGTCGTACGAGCGTCCCGCCGCTTCGTTCGAAGCCATCGCTGGTCATGTGGCGTTCTACGCGTCGCTCATGGACGCCTGCTTCGTGGCCGGTGAGCGCGTAACGCCTCAGCCCGGCGGCTTCTACGGAGGCTGGATCACGTCCGATGTGGTCGGGCCGTTCAAGGGCGAACTGGGCAGTTTCGGATGGTGACGCGACCGTGAGAATCTGCCAAGGTCCGCGCAACGTCGGATGAAAGAAGCTTGCCCTTACGGTCACGCCGCCGCCTTGCCGGCTTTGCATTCTGATGGCGGAGGCTCAAACATGGCGAAAGTGAATCCCATTCAACTTCAAAAGCACCTCAAGGGGATGACATACCCCGCCAGCAAGGAGGAAATCCTCAACCGCGCCGAGCAAAACGGCGGTCTGGACGACACCATGCGCGAAGTTCTCAACGCCCTGCCCGACAAGAAGTACGACAAGCCGACCGACGTCACTTCGGCCGTCAAGAACGTTTGATTTCCGCTTCCGCCCCCGGGTCGCTTCGTGACTCGGGGGCGTTCACGTCGTCTGCTAGGCTGTGCTCGTGGAGTACGTGGTCTTCGACTTGGAAACGACGGGTTTCTCGCCCGAGAACGACGACATCATCGAGATCGGGGCGGTGCTCGTGGACCGCGACGACATCCTCGAGCGCCCACGTTTTCATCGCCTCGTACGCCCCACGAAGCCGATTCCGTGGCGAGCGACGATGATTCACGGCATTCGGGACTCGGACGTGCGAAGCGCGCCGACCCTCGAGGTCGTGCTTCCCGACTTCCTAGCCTTTGTCGGGGACCGTCCGGTGGTCGCGCACAACATCGGCTTCGACATGGGCTTTGTGCAGGCGGCGATGCGCCGTCACGGCCTGCTGTGGCTGCCTCCGCAAGAAATCTGCACGATGCAGCTTTCGCGCCGCGCGTTTCCGCGCGAGCGCAGCCACAAGCTCGACTCGGTCGCCGAGCGCCTCGGCTTGCACTTTCCCGAAGGAGCGCGTCACCGCAGCGTGGGCGACGCGCTCGTGACGGCCCAGGCCTTCTTGCACATGAGGCGGCACGTGTAAGCACCGCTGCAACGGTGAAAAGACGAGGAGGCCTACGGCCTCCTCGTCGCGTTGCACGTCCTTCCGCCGACTGTTTACTTCGCGGCCTTCGCCTTGCTCGCCCTGCCCGAACGCCCGCTCTTGGGAGCACTACGCGCCTTCGCACGCGACGAGCCGAGGTTTTGGCCCTTGTGGAAGCTCGCTTCCATTTTGCGGCGCGTTTCTTGCGCCAACAGCGTGAAATCCACCTCACCGCGTTCGATCGCTTCGAGGCTCGGCTTCACTTTGGCATTGCGCCTGTTTCCCGTGAGATCGCGATCGATGCGCTCGAACCACGCCTCGAATTCGCTCGTCACCTCGAAGACCATATCTTTGGCCTCCTTGGCGTATTTTTCCTCGCTGCCTCGTTTGGAGTACTGCTTGGGCAGCGAGAAGCGCTCGGGAATGTAGACCGCGTCGAATTCTCCTTCACGCACGGCCGAACGAAAGAGCTTGACGAAGGTGTCACTTCGCTGCGGATTGCTCAATTGCTGAACTTGGTCACTCAATTTGCGAAAAGTCATGAAAAAGCCTCCGCTTCATATTATGAAAGTAAAGACAGGAGAATTGTAAAGATATACGAAGTTGTGCGAGGCCTTCTCATCCTCGCCTTGTGATCTTGCTTTCTTTGACTTCAGCTCTTCGAAAGACGGGTAGGACTTCCACATTGACGCCGAGTACACAAGCGTAATTTGCTTTCGTGAAGCACGCTCTGCTCGCCGTCATCTTCTGCTTCTCTTTTGGCGCCGCCGCGCTCGACGCGCGGCCACCTCTGCGCGTCGAACGCACGGGCGCCGTTGCGCCCGGCACGCCCGCGCGATACAACGCTTCCATCACCTTGCGTTACGGCAACCTCACGCGGCCCGACCGCGTCTTGATTCTCGCTCCCGGATTCCTCGGCGGTGCGGGCAGCCTCGATCGCGTTGCTCGACAACTCGTGGATCTCGACCCTGACCTCGCCGTTTGGACGGTCGATCGACGCTCGAATTTGCTGGAGCCGCAAGACCGCCTGCGCGCCGCCAGCGACGCCGAACTGCACCGAATTGCCCGCGACGGCCTTCGTGCGCTTGCTCCCGAGAACGTCGCCTTCATGAAGGAGTGGGGACTCGACGTCACGCTGCGTGACATGCGCGCCGCCGTTCTGGAAGCGCGCACCCTCACCCCCAATGTCTTGCTGGGCGGCCACTCGCTCGGCGCGACGCTGGCGACGTTGTACGCCGCGTACGACTTCGACGGCGCGCCCGGCTGGAAAGACTTGACGGGCCTCGTGCTGCTCGACGGAACGCTCGGCATGAACGCTTTGCCGAAGCTCTCGGCCGAGCAGTACCAAAGCGGCTTCACTTGGAACTTCCTGCCCGTTCCGGGCGTGCGCGACCTCGGGCGGATGCCGTACGTGAACTACCCGAACGTGTTCGGACCTGACCGCGCTTCCCGCGCGGCGGCCCTCGCCCGCATCGCCGCGAAGGACCCGAACGGAACGTGTGACGCGAACATCACGCGCTTTCCCGTCACGAATCTCGCGGCGGCCATGCTGCAAGTCGAAGGAATTTACAGTCCCATGCCGATGCTGGCCGTCACGACGGGCCGAGCGACGAACGTTCGCGAGTCCTACAACTGGGCGGCGGTGCTGCTCAACGGTGCGGCGGGTTTCGCCGCTCGAGATCCCTTCAACGTCCGCGATTCCTCCAAGCCCGTCGGTTGGCAGCAAGACGAGCGCGCTCCCACGAACGCCCTCGACTTCGTGAATCGTTATTGGACGCCCGAGAGTGATTTCGCCGAGTGGTACTTCCCCACGCGCCTCGCCCTCGACATCGCCGCCGCCGGATTCGATACGCGGGGCACGCCGTTCGAGAAGACGCTGCGGGTGTGGCATGCCAAGGGCGTGCGGCTGCCCGTCCTCGGCGTGTCTGCCCAGAACGGCCTCACGACGGCCGCGAGCTACGAGGCTTTGCGCGCCAATCTCGGCTCGCCCGTCACGGTGCGCGCTTTGCCGGGCTACGCCCACCTCGATGTCGTGACGGCCACCTCCAACGAAGTCGCCAGGACCATCGTGGGATGGGCCGAACCCACGACCGCGACGGCGAGCGGCGAGTAAGCCAAGAGGCCTCTCGAGGAACGAACGGCTCCTCACGTCAAGCGGCGTTCGATCTCCACGCGCAACGTGTCGATACGGTCGTCGCTCGGTACGGCGGTTCCGCGCACCTCAATGTGCTCCATGAGCGGCACCCAGCTCACGCACCCGAGCATCTCGGGCGTTTCCTGAAGGGCCACCGGAGCATCGAGTTTCACGACGCGCAGCAGCAACGCGTGCAACCACGGGCGATTGCGGTAGTGAAAGCGTCGCTCGATCGCCGAGGCGTCCAGCGCTTGCAAGTCCTCCAACCGCATCGCCCGATCCAAGTCCTCGACGCGCCACACGCCCATCACCTCGGCGAGCGCCGGAAAAATCACCGTGCCGGGCGAAGGATCGGTTCTCAGCAAGGGTGTGAAGTCAGGGCGCAACTCTGCTGAATTCTGATGCAGAAAGGTGGGATACAAGAAAAACGAGCGGTGCTCCACCTCGAAGCCCTCGTGCGTCTCCATGATGCCGCCCTTGCGCAGCACGAGCGCCACGTCTCCGCGCGTGAGAGCCTGTACTTGCACGTCCCACTCCTTGAGTGCGTACTCCGCTGTAGGCATGCCTTCACCATAACGTTCGCGTGTTTCTTCGAAGGTGCCGCCAGACAACCTCCCCTCTTGACGTTGGGGCCCCGGGCGGGAGGCTAGTCGGCGTAGGTTGTTCAAGTGGCGCATCTCGGGGAGCCACGAAGCCTATAGCTTGATGCGGGTGAGACTGATGTGTTTTTCACCCATATGATTGGGCGCTGCTCTTATACTGAGCTTGGTGTAAACTCACCATTTTGTATGGAGGCCCCCTTGAATCGCCACGGCTTCACGCTCTTGGAACTGCTCCTCGTCATTTCGGTGGTGGGCGTCTTGGCCGCCATTATCGCCACGAATGTCAATCGCCCGCGTCCCGACTTGTTTGCAGACAGCGTGCGTTCGGCGATGCAGCAGTCTCGCTTCGAGGCGGTGAGGCGCAACCGATTCGTCGTATTCGCCTGGGATGGCGCTTCGAACGCGTTCGTCGTTCGCGTCAAGAATCCCACGTCCGGCACCAGCACGGTATGTGCCAGCGAATCGAGCGATACGAGTTTGTCCTCGCTCTCGGCGAGCTCCTTTCCGGGATTGACCGTTACGACGACGTTCAGCGCGGTCTCCAGCTTGAACGGCTTCGTTTGGCAACCTTCCGGATTGCCGGTGACCTGCTCTACGAGTGGCACCAGTACCACGCTCGCGTCAGGCTCCTTTTCAATGGCACGAAGTGGCACTGACAGCGCGGCTTCGACGCGTACAGTCGTTCTTTCGAGAGCGGGAGGGGTGACCCGGCAATGAACAGGGCACGTCAAAGCGGGTTTACCCTAATCGAGGCTGTGATCGCCTTGTTGATCTTGGGCTTGGGCATCATGTGGTTGGTGTCGGCGCTCACTTCCTCTTACCAAATCAACGGAAGAGCGAGTGGGAACGAGCGAGCAACGATGCTGGCGCGCACGGAGATGAATTACCAGCGCGGGCTCACCACGCGAACCTCGGGGACGAGCAGTTGCGCGGCGAGCACGGACTCGACGTTCACGTGCAGCGTGACGATCACACCCTGCACGCTCGACTCCTCGACAGGAATCGCTACGTGTTCTTCCACCGCGACGTCTCCCACCCTCGATCAAGTGGCCGTGACAGTCACGCGGCCCGGCCGTGGCACCGTCTCTCTGACTTCTCTGGTGTTCCGCCAATGATGCGCCGACGCCAAAGTGGAGTTTCACTTCTGGAAGTCTTGATCGTCCTGGCGATCATCGGAGTGGCATTGGGGGTCCTGGCGGAAGCTTTCGGAAGGTCCAACCGAGACTATGCCGTTCAGCGTCAGCTCAGCGACGCGACCCAAAACGCCGAGGTCGCCTCCGCGCTCCTCATCTACGACCTCAAGACGGCGGGTTTCGCGGGTGACGACACGACGGCGTCTGCGGCGAGCATCACGTCGGCCAACGTCGCCACTTATCTCAGCAACGTCATTTCCTGGCCCTTCACGCCTTACTCGTCCACCGTCACGCCCGACCCCGGTACGCTCAAATTGTCGTCGGTCAATGTGAACACTTTGATCGCCAACAGCGGGCCTTCGACGTCCGAGTGCGGAGCGACGACGCCCTGCGATGTGCTGACGCTCACGCGGGTGAGCGCCGAGGCTCCCGCGAGCGCCAGCGGATACAAGCTCGAGCAGATCACCTACACGGTAAAGAACACGAGTAGCACCATGCCTGGCCTGTACCGCCTCTCGCAGAAGTTCGACTGCACGTCCGCGTTCGCTTGCACGGCCGATACGACCTACAACAACGCGACCGCGAACACCACCGCCGAACTCGCCGTGGAAGGCGTCGAAGACTTCCAAGTTTATTTCGTCAGTACCGGCGGGGCTTACACCACCACTCCTCCCACGGGCCCTGCCCAAGCTTCGACCGCGAGTCCGACCGTCAACACGACGAGCGCCATCGGCGTGTACCTTCGCGTTCGCGCTCCCACGTCGGACGGCTCGGTCACCGATGCTCGAACCTACCCGACCATCGCGCTTCCGACGTCGCAGACGAGCACGACCCTCGGAATCCCGAGCAGGACGTACTCCGGCACGGATCGGAACTACCGCAGGATCGAAAAGTTGCTCACGGTGTCGACGCTCAACAAACAGTCGGTTCGGTAACGAGGTGCACATGCGAAAGAAAGACGGTTTTGTCCTCGTGGTCGCCCTCGTCGTGCTCGGCGCCCTGGCGATGCTCGCGGTCAGCGCGACCTTCCTCAGCACGGCGAACGCCACGACATCAGGAAATCTGCAAAGGCAGGCGGCCGTTCGTTTTCAAGCCGAGACAGGAATCGACCTCGCGCTCGCCCGTCTCTCGGCAAACTTCTCGAAGTGGCCCAGTTGGTGTAGTACTTCGGGCACGAACTGCATCCCCGCGCCGACGGACATGTCGTTCACGGTGTCCATTAAAAACCTAGACTCCACCAACGCTGGAATTTGCGTCGGGAGTGGCGCGAGCGCGGTCTGCAGTTTCAACACCTTGCCTGTCCTCGTGACGGCGACGAGCACGAGCGGTAACACAGAGTACGTCGCTTCCGTCATCGTGAAGCCCAACTACTCGAACGAGGTCGACCCCGTCTTCGGTTACGGCCTCGTGACCCAAGGCAGTGTCGACGTCCCGTCGAACTCTATGGTTCAAACCAACATCTGGTCAGGCGGTTCCGTCACGGGGGGCGGTTCGCCTTACTTCAAGTACATCGCGTCGACTGACAGCGAGAACTCGGGGCAGCCGTACTGGGGACGGTCCACGAACACCACTTGCGGCGTCTTCGATCCCACCACGAGCAACACGGCGGCGAGCACGAAGACCCAGTGCCTCACCAACCAACCCATGCCTACCGTCCCTATCCCCTCGTTCACGGGCCAACGCAGCGATCTCATGACCGAGGCTGGCGTGACCCAAGCCAGCAACGGTACTTACAGTGGCTGCACCCACACCCTAAGCGGTACCGTCAACAACATCAGCAGCGTTGTGGCGAATTTGAGTACCTTGAGCATCAAGAAGGTGATTTGTCTCGCCGCGAACACGACCCTCACCATTCCGAGCGGCGTCTTCTTGAAGAACACCTACATCATCGGGGACACGACGACGACTGTGAACGTCAATGGCGGCACCGGCCCGCTCGCCACTGGCGAGTCGAACAACCGTCTTGGCATGAAGATCGTCAGCAATACCGTCAACATCGATCAGTGCAACCAGTCTTCTTGCACGAACGATACCCTCACGGGGATCAACACTTTCGTTGCCCGCACCAATATGAACTACAAGAAGGCCGCAAGTTCACCGGACCTCGTGTCGCGCACGTTCGTCGTCGTGACGGGCGACAGCGCGAGTCCCTCCACGTATCCGGGCAACGTGACCATCAGTGGCGTGTCCGGTCAGACTGTGAACGCCTCGTTCTGGGTCCGCGGCCAAGCGACCCTCAACGGCGCCGGGGGATCGTTGCAGTTCGTGGGAACGGTCGTGTCGGGCATGATGACCAGTACCGGCGGCTATAGCTCTTCGTCGAACGGGATCAACTTCAACGGCTCGGCAGCGTACGTGCAGCGTCCCCCGGGCGTTGAAAACGAGCAGATTCCTCGCAACCCCTCCTCCAGCAACCTCACGATCTCTGGACGCAAGTAAGGCCTGGCCTCGTTTTCGTGCCAGAAAAGCAGGTTGCCGGAAGCCCGGAGTCGAGTGCGCAAGTCTTGATGTCATAGCCAGAAGTGCAAGTGAAGAAGAGCCGACCTAAGGTCGGCTCTTCTTCTTGCCTTTTTGCGTGACATCTTTTCGCTTCAAGATTGCCAACGCTCTTGTTCAGTGGAAGTCGAAGACGCGTCCTGAAGAGGTGACGACGGAAACGGCCACAAAACCGGACGAGGTCAAGCTGACCGTACAACTTTGAAGATCTACGTTTGCTGTCGCGACGCTGTATTCTCCCGCGGCGTAGCCCAGTCGGCAGTCGGTCGACGTGATGGCGACGTTGCTAGGATCGGAGGCCACGTACGCATTGGCGGCTTTGTACACGAGATGCCCGAACGCTTGGGCGCTTCGGTCGGAGGCGGCCGTCTTGGCTCCTTGAAGCGTGGGCACGAGAATGACTGAGATGATGCCTATGATCGCGATCACAACCAAAAGTTCGATGATCGTGAAGCCAACTGTTTTGTTGCCTCTCACCACTTCCTCCTTTGTTGTGCGGTGAGCCGGTTTCATCAAGTTCCCGGAGACCGAATCGCATCAGATCGTTTCTGAAAGCGTTCTTTTTCGAGGTCCAACGGCCGAAGCCAGACCCCACAACGCCCAGAGCGCGCCTTCCGACCAGGGGATCGGAAACCACAACAACATGAATACGCTGTAAGCGGCGAAAGCGGCCCACACTTCCAGGTTCCGCACGTTCAACAGGGCAAGTACCATCAAGCCTACGAGGATCGCTGCACCGGGCAAGCCGTACATAATCGCGAAGTCCAAGATCTGGTTGTGCGCCTTCCATCCGATCCAAATACGAGGTCGGACGTGGCCGTCTTGGGTGACGCGGTAGACCATGCCGTCCTTGCGGTAGGCGAACTTCTCGTTGAATTCGAAGCGAAGGAACGTTTTGAGCTCCCCGTCCGTCAGTTGATCCGTCCAATGGGAGTAGAATTGGCCTCCACCCCAACCGAAGATAGGACGTTCCATGACGCCGCGTCCCCCGGCGGTCCAAAGCATCGTTCGAGACGACATACTGCTCGTATCTTGAAGTTGTCTCGTCTCTTTGCCTTGATGCATGCGAGAGACGCCCATGCCGAGCAGGAACGTGAGGACCAAGGCGCCGACCTTGACGACTTGCGCGCGCTTCTGGGAATGCATGATCAGGGTAGCGACCGCCACGAGCCCTATCGCCACCAGGGCTGCCCGATTCCCGGTCAACGCGATGGTGCACGCGATCGGAAGCATGGCGAACAAGGCCCAGCGTTGCCGACTGGCGAGCGCGGCCGCACATCCGACGACCAGCCACCCGGCGAGGTGTCCTTTTTGGGGAAAGTTGACGATCGGCAAAAGATTGGTTTGCTCTCCCGCGTTCAAGAAGATCCCGCGGCCCATGACGACTTCCACGATGCCCCCGAGGGCCAAGATGAGAGTCGAGACGATGAGCGCGTTGACACACCTTTGCTTCAGCTTTTCATCGGCGAGCGCCCGAATGTAAACCAACGTGAAAACGGCGATCAAGCTCAAGACCCAAGAAGCCGAGTCGGTGAAGTCGAAACCGCTGCCTGCGAAGGCGGCTGCTCGATCCTGAGCCTGCGACGACGAGATGATGACCCACAGGCCCAGTAGCCAAGCCATGAGAACCGGCTTGTGGCTCCAAAGCCAACGGGGAAGTAACACGATGTCGCGCAGTTGAGTGGCAGGGCGGGCCAGCAATTCGAAGATGGCGCCCAACAAGCTGCAAAGGATGGCCCACGTGGAGTGGATCGTCACGGAGGTGGCAAAGTCTCCGCCGTTCGGCGTCAACAACGGATAGAGCAAGATGAAGGCGGGCCAGAGAAAATCTCGGAGCCAGATAAGGCGCGCAGGAAGCGAAACATGACGGCGCACGGGAGGAAGTGAAGAGGAAAGTGCGATGCCGACAGGAGAGTGTTCCATGAGCATGTTCCCTGGGGGAATAACCCCATTGCAAGAAGAAACGACGAGTGCGTCCGCTTTAAGCGGACGCACTCGCTGGCAAGATTACTTACCGTTGACGGACGAGTAGCCAATCGTAGCGTTGGCGACGGTAACGGTGAAGTCGTTGGATCCGTTCTGAGCGATGGTGCACGTGGAGGTGCCTTGCGGAGCAGCGACCCAGCCGTAGCTGAGCCCGAGGATGCTCGACACGGAGGCCGTGCAATCGGAAACCGCGCTGACGACGTTGCTCGAGGTCTTCGACACGTCTTCGGCGATCACAGCGGTAACAGCCTTGTAGACGTTGGCGCTGTGCGCCTGGACGGCGCGCTTCTGGGCCGCCGTACGGGCGCCGAGAAGGTTGGGAATCAGAACGGCAGCGAGGATGCCGATGATCGCGATGACGATCAGCAGCTCGATCAGGGTGAAGCCTTGGGTGCGACGGTTCTTCATGACTGCTCCTTTGGCCTCCCCATAAGGATGGATGAGCGGGTGAGGCCGAGTATGGCGATCGCAGCTTCGAGACGAAGGACTTGTTGCTGCGTGTGAAAAGGTTACGAAGATCCTTCTTACAAAACTCTTACAAAGATGAAGATAATGTAAGAAAGTTCACTTCGCCCCTAGGGAATCTTAACACCAAAGGAGAGGCGACCATTCGCTTCCGCCAAGAAGGGCGACCTGAAGACACACGTCCCGCTTTTTCGCCGTTAATCTATCGGTCATGACTGCTCGCGCCTTCGTGTCTCTCGTTGGGGCTGGTCCCGGCGACCCTGGCCTTTTGACGCTGCGGGGACGCTCGGCGCTCGCTTCGGCAGATGTCGTTCTCGTGGATTACCTCGCCGCTCCCGAACTTCTCGCGCACGCTCCGCGCGCCGAGGTCATCTACGTTGGCAAGAAAGGCTACTCGCCGTACATCAGCCAGCAGGACATCAACGCCCTGCTGATAGAAAAAGCCTTGGAAGATGGCGGGAAGCGCGTCGTGCGACTCAAGGGCGGCGACGTCTTCGTGTTCGGACGCGGCGGCGAGGAAGCGCAAGCGTGCCGAGCGGCGAGCGTGCCGTTCGAAGTCGTGCCAGGCGTGACGAGCGCCATCGCTGCGCCAGCGTACGCCGGAATTCCGGTGACTCAGCGTGGCATGGCGAGCAGCTTCGCCGTCATCACGGGCCGTGAGCAAGACGGCGACGCGGACTACGGCAATCTGTCGGGCGTCGACACCCTCATGCTATTGATGGGCGTGCGCAATCTCGCCGCGGTCGCTCGAAAGCTCGTGGAGGCGGGCCGCGCGCCGAGCACCCCTGCCGCGACCGTTCAATGGGGAACGACCGCCCGACAGAAGGTCGCCGCCGGGACCCTCGCTACGATCGCCGACGAGGTCGCGCGCGCAGGCATCGAAGCGCCCGCCGTCACGATCGTCGGCGACGTCGTACGCTTGCGCGAGGAACTGCGCTGGTTCGACACGTCCGCGCTCTTCGGGCGAAACGTCGTCGTCACGCGGACGCGTGACGGCAACTCCGCGCTCGCCGACCTGCTACGCGCGAAGGGCGCGAACGTCGTCGAACTGCCCCTCATCAAATTCGTGCCGACCTCCGACACCATGGCCCTCTACCGCACCCTTTCGCAACTTCGCTCGTACACGTGGGTGATCCTGACTTCGCAGCAAGGCGTGTCCGAGCTGTTTCGGCACTTGGAGGAGATGGGCCAAGACGCGCGCGCCTTCGGAGACGCCCGCGTCGCCGCCGTCGGTCCTGCCACGGCGCGCGCCCTAGAGCGCCACGGCATTCGGCCCGACTTCGTGCCGAGCACGCCGGGCGCCGCCCACCTCGGGTCCGCGCTGCCCGCCCGGGCGGGCGCGCGCCTGCTGCACCTCGCGTCACACCTCGCCGAGCCGGACCTCGACGAGGCGCTCTTCGCCCGTGGTCTCACCGTGGAGCGCGCCGAACTCTACGGCACGGAGCCGAACGAGCCCTCGGACGACGAACTCGCCGCGCTTCAGGCAGCCGACGTCGTGACGCTCGCGTCGGGAAGCGCGGCGCGCGCGTTCGCCGAGGTCGCCGGAACGAATTTCAAGGTCGCCGTGATGGGACCTCAAACCGAGAAGGCCGCGCGCGAGGTCGGCTTCACGAAGATCACGTTGGCCCGCGAAGCGAGCTTGGAAGCCCTCGTGGAAGCGGCGGAATCGGCCATGGGGACTATGAAAGGATGAAAGGAGCGCTTCCCGCTTTTCGATTCGACGCGCGCCGCCTTCCTCAAGAATTGGGGACGTTCATCCTCTGTTCGGCACGATCGAGGTCGCTATACTGGCGCTCGTGACGTTGTTCCCGGTCTTTCTCGACCTTTCAGGAAAACGTGGACTCGTGGTCGGCGCTGGACACGTGGGGCTGCGAAGAGCTCGCGGACTGCTCGAAGCGGGCGCCCGCGTGACCGTCGTCTCACCACAGGCGCATCCGGAGGTGCGGGCGCTCGACCTTGAACTCGTCGAGCGGGCCTTCGTGCCGAGCGATCTCGAAGGAGTGGCGCTCGCGTTCGCCTGCACGAACGACGAGGACGTGAACGACGCCGTGTTGCGCGAAGCCGAGGCGCGCGGCCTCTGGGCCTCGTCGGCTTCCCGTCCCGAGCGGGCGTCGATGCGTCTTGGCGCGACCTTGCGAAGCGGCGACCTGCTCGTCGCCATTCAGACGGGCGCGGACTTGCCCTACCTTTCGCAGGCCTTGCGCGACAAGCTTTCCGCCGCCCTCCCAAGCGACCTGCCGATCGCCGCTTGGTCCGAGCGCCGCGCGCAGGCCCTCACGCTGCCCGAGCCCGCCCGCTCGGACGTTCTCGCGTCCTTGAAAGACGAGATTCGAAAGGCGGTGGGCGCGTGAGCCTCGACCTTGCCGTCGTTGGCCTCAACCACAAGACCGCGCCCGTGTCCGTGCGCGAGCGCGCCACCGTGCGGCCCGAGGAGACCGACGCCCTTCTCGCCCATCTGCGCCGCCACGCCGACGAAGTAATGCTGCTTTCTACTTGCAACCGCTCCGAGGTGTACCTCGCCGGAGTGCGCGGCCACGCCCTCTCGGCATTCGAAGGCGCGTGGGGCGTGGCCCTGCGGCCCTATCTTTACCACTACGAAGGCCAAGAGGCCGCGCGCCACCTCTACCGCGTCGCGGCAGGCCTCGACTCGCTCGTGCTGGGCGAGACGCAAATCCAAGGGCAGGTCAAGCGCGCGTGGCAAGACGCCAACGAGCGCGGCCTCACGAAGGCATTGCTGAACAAAGCCGCGCAAGGCGCTTTGCACGCCGGGAAGCGCGTTCGTACCGAGACGGGCGTCGCCGACAAGGTCCTGAGCGTTTCGGCCGCCGCCGTGGAACTCGCCGAGAACGTCTTCGGAACCTTGCAAGGCCGCACGGCGCTCATCGTGGGAGCAGGAGAGACGGCCGAGCTCACCTTGACGCACCTCAAGGCGGCGGGCGTCTCGAACGTTATCGTCGTGAATCGGTCGGTGGAGCGCGCCCGCAGCCTCGCCGACAAGATGGGCGGGCAAGCGTGCCCCGTGGACCTTATGAACGAGGTGCTGCCGAAAGCCGACGTCGTGATCGCGTCCGCCGCCGCGCCGCACTTCGTCTTGTGGCCGGAACTCGTTCGTGAGGCCCTCTCGGCGCGCGAGCACCCGATGTTCCTCATCGATATCTCGTTGCCACGCATCATCGATCCGGCGTGCGGCGGCGTCGAGGGCGCGTACCTGTACAACCTCGACGATCTCACGCGCATCGTGGAGCGTAACCTCGCCGAGCGGCAAAGCTTCGTTCCCGTCGCGGAGCGCATCGTCGAGGAAAGCGTCGCGGATCTCGCGCGGTGGGCGACCTTTCGAGCGGCGCACGTGAAGCGCTGAGCCTTCCTCGCTCTTGTACGCTGGCCGTGTGACGGCCCCCGAACGCGCCCTGCTGCCCGACGCCCTGCGAGGCTTGGCCCTCGGGGGGATCTTGCTCGTCAACCTACAGAACTTCTCGGGGCTCGTGCCGTGGCAGCAGACGGGCGGCGACCGCGTCGCGCAAGCGTTCGTCGACTTTTTCGCGAACGGCAAGTGGATCTCCACCTTCGCGATGCTGTTCGGAGCGGGCGTGTGGCTGCTCGTACGGCGGGCCGGGCGAGGGCGCGAAGCGCGGCGGCTGCTCGGCTTGTTCGGCCTCGGCCTCGCCCACGGCTTCTTGATCTGGTCGGGCGACATCCTCGCGAACTACGCGCTCGTCGGCTTCGCCCTGCTGTCGCTGATTCGCTTGCCGCCCGCCGTGCAAGGCGTGGTCGCCGTCCTCGGCTTTCTGCTGGGCGCGGCACTGTTCGCGTCGCTTACCTTGATTTCCGGCTCGCCGCAAGCGGACCCGAGCTCGGTCGGCGTGAACTTCGCCTTCGCGAGTCCCGACATCACCGTCGTGAGCGCGGCGCGCATCGCCGACTTCAACACCAGCTTGTCGTCGAGCGTTCCCTTCTTCGCGCCGTGGCTGCTGGGGCTCTTCTTGCTGGGCGTTCTCTTCGCGCGAAGCGGCGTGCTCACACATCCGGATCGCTTCCGCCGCCCCTTGATCGTCACGGCCCTCGTGACGTTCCCGCTCGGCGTGCTGCTCAACGTCGCACTCGTGCGCGCGAACGCGTCCGACCTCTTCAAGGATCAGGTGTGGGCCGTGCTGCTGCGTCTCTCGGGCGGCCTCACCTTCGCCTTGCTGTACGGGGCCCTGCTCGCCCTGCTCGTCGCGGGCGGTCGCGGCGCGCTCCTGAGGCTCTTCGCGAACGTCGGCCGCCTCGCGCTCAGCAACTACTTGCTGCAATCGATCGTGTGTACCCTCGTCTTCTACGGCTACGGCTGGGGACAGTACGGACGGTGGGGCGCGACGGCGTGCCTCGCGTTCGGACTCGGGCTGTATGCCGTGCAAATCGCTTTGAGCGCGCTTTGCCTGACGCGCTTCGACCGGGGACCGGCAGAAAGCCTGCTTCGGGGGTTTTACCGAAGCAGGCCCGTGAAGGACGCGCCTTAAAGTTCGGCTTGAAGCGCCTCGACCTTGTCCGTCTGCTCCCAGGGAAATTCCGGGCGGCCGAAGTGACCGTACGCGGCCGTTTGCGCGTAGATCGGGCGTTGCAGGCCGAGGTTCGCGATGATGGCCTGAGGGCGCGCGTCGAAGTGACGGCCCACGATCTCGGCGAGCTTCGCGTCGTCAAGCTTGCCCGTCCCGAAGGTATCGACGCGCATCGACACCGGGTTGGCACGTCCGATCGCGTACGCGACTTCCACCATGGCGCGGTCGGCGAGTCCCGCCGCGACGATGTTCTTGGCGATGTAGCGCGCGTAGTACGCCGCCGACCGATCGACCTTCGTGGGATCCTTGCCGCTGAAGGCGCCGCCGCCGTGAGGCACCGCGCCGCCGTACGTGTCCACGATGATCTTGCGGCCCGTGAGGCCCGTGTCGCCGTGCGGCCCTCCGATGACGAATTTGCCGCTGGGGTTGATGAAGTACTTCGTGTCGTCACGAAGAAGTTCTTGAGGAACGACGGCGCGAATGACGTGCTCGATCATGTCGTCGCGAATTTCGTCTTGCGGGACTTCCTCGTCGTGCTGGGTGGAAATCACGATGGTGTCGACCCACACGCGGTCATCTTCACGCACGACCGTCACTTGCGCCTTGGCGTCCGGACGCAGGTACTTGATGGTGCCCGCTTTGCGAAGCTCGGCGAGGCGGCGGGTGAGCTTGTGCGCGAGGGTGATCGGCAAGGGCATGAGTTCGGGGGTCTCGTTGGTCGCGTACCCGAACATCAAGCCTTGATCGCCCGCGCCGATGTGGCTGAAGGCGTTTTGAGGCAAGGTTCGTTCGGCGTCGCTCATCGCGCGCCACTCTTCCGAGGCGTTCACGCCGCCCGCGATGTCGGGGCTTTGTTCGTGCAGACTCACGAGGACAGCCGAGTAGTCCGCGTCGAAGCCGTACTTCGCGCGCACGTATCCGACCTTCTCGACCGCCTCGCGTACGACGCGCTGCACGTCGACGTGCGCGGTTTGCGCGGTCACTTCACCGGCGACGACCGCCATGCCCGTCGTGACGAGCGTCTCCACGGCGACGCGAGCGCTGGGTTCCTGACGCAGGAACTCGTCGAGGATCGAGTCGGAGATGAAGTCCGCGAGCTTGTCCGGGTGCCCTTCGGACACCGATTCCGAGGTGTAGTACTTGCGCATGGGATCCCTCCTGGATTTCGGCGCCTCGTACAACGGACCGGGGCCCGGCTCCGGCGCGACAGCTTGGAAGTATAGCAGGCGGCGCGGCGCGCGCGGTAGTCGTCCTCTCAAGTGTGCAACGGCGCGCCGTGTAGGATGAAGAAGCGCTCACCTTCCCCGAACTTTCATGACGTCACCGGACCTCTCGTTCGCCTCTCTGATCATCGCCGTGCTCGCCGTCATGACGGCGAGCTATGCGTTGTTCTTGGCCTTGACGCGCCCGTCGTACCCGGGGTGGCGCGCGTGGGCGGCGAGCATTCTGCTCGGATCGATCGGCTTCGCGGTCGTGAGCGTGCGCTCGCCGAGCACCTTGTTGTTCTCGGTGCTCGTCGGCAACGGGCTCGTCGCCCTGAGCGGCGTGCTCGCCGTGACGGCGTATCGACGCTTCATCGGCGTGCGGCGGACGATCGAGCGCGCGTGGATGTGCGCCGTGCCGCCCTTGCTGCTGAGTCTCGCGTGGCTCACGATCGTCACGCCCGCCGCGCGCGTGCGTGTCGTATTGATGGGCGTGTACAGCGTCTCGGTGGCCCTCGCCCTCATCGTCTTGTGTCTGCGCGGCGCGGCGCGGCAGCAAGGGTGGCGCTCCGGATACCTGCTGAACGTGCTCGTGTTCGCGGCGTACCTCGCGCTTCTCGCACCTCGAACCTTCGAGGCGCTCGGCACGCCGAGCGCCTTGCTGAATGCCTTGACCTTCTCGCCCCTGGCGGTCGCGCTGTACGTGATGGCGCCCCTCGTCGCCACCACGGGCGGCACCTTCGCTTTGCTGCTGCTGCACGACGATCGGCGCCGCATGGAGGTCGCGGCGCTGCACGCCCATCTCGGCGCGCTGAGCGAAACGGACGGCTTGACGGGCCTCGTGAACCGCCGAGGCTTGGAGGCGCGCTTTCGCGTCGAGGTGACGCATGCCGATTCCCGTCCCTTGAGTTTCGCGCTCGTGGACATCGACCACTTCAAGCGCATCAACGACGAGCACGGTCACCTCGTCGGTGATCGCTGCTTGAAACGGCTGACCGACGCGCTTCGCCGCGCGTCGCGCTCGTCGGACTGCCTCGCGCGATACGGCGGCGAGGAGTTCGTGCTGCTTTTGCCGGGCGCGAACGTCACGCAAGCGCGCGCGACGCTTCGGCGCGTGCAAGACATGTTGCGGCTCGAGTCTCACCCGATTCCAAGCTTCACGATCAGCGCGGGCGTCGCCGCGTGCCGAACGGACGACGCATTTTCGACGGCGTTCGATCGCGCGGACCGACTGCTGTACTCGGCGAAGCGCGCGGGTCGCGACCGTGTGCACGGGAGCGACGACGCGTTTTCGAATCCGTCGACGGTGGACTGACCGCTGGATTCATGACTATCTCCAACCCCCTCGACTCGTTATGCTGCCTCTCAGCGCATGAGCCACGACTACGACGTGTTGGTGATGGGCGCGGGGCACAACGCCCTCGTGACGGCGGCGTACGCCGCGAAAGCGGGCTTCAAGGTCGGCGTGTTCGAGCGGCGGCACGTCGCGGGCGGCGCCGTCAGCACCGAGGAACTCGTGCCCGGCTACCGCTTCGATTACGGCGGCAGCGCGCACATCCTCATTCGCATGACCCCTATTCCGAGGGAATTGGAGCTGTCGCGCTTCGGGCTGCACTACCTCGAACTCGACCCGTTGTTTCACGCGTCCGACGGCGAAACGCCTTGGTTCGTGTGGCGAGACGTCGACAAGACGGCGGCGGGCTTGGAGAATCTCTTTCCCGGGCAGGGCGAGGCGTACACGCGGTTCATCGACGAGTGGAAGCCGTTCGCGCAAAGCGTGAACGAGATGTTCCTGAGCGCGCCGTCACCGCTGGAAATCGGACGCAAGATGATCTTTCGCGGAAACGGCGCGGCGTGGCAGCGGCAACTGCGCCGGATTTTGCGCCCTTACGGCGAGGTCGCGGCGGAATACTTCTCCGAGGAGCGCGTGCGCGCGCCCCTCGTGTGGATGGCCGCTCAAAGCGGGCCGCCTCCCAGCGAGCCGATCTCCGCGCCGTTCTTGTTGTGGCACCCCCTCTACCACGAGGGCGGCGTGGCGAGGCCGAAGGGCGGCTCGGGCGGTCTCACGAAGGCCCTCGTGCGAGCGGTCGAGGCGTACGGCGGTGAAGTCCACTTGAACGCGCCCGTCGAGAACATCGTCGTTCGAGGCGGCCGAGCGGTCGGCGTTCGACTGCACGACGGCCGGGAAGTCACGGCGAGAAGCGTCGTGAGCGGCACGCACGTTCTCACCACCGCGCGGGCCCTGCCCGACGAGTTCGTGCCGGACGCGGCGCGGGAAGTGCGCGTCGGAAACGGATTCGGGATGGTGCTGCGGCTCGCCCTCAAGGAGAAGGTGAAGTACCGCCAGCACCACGAACCCGAGTCGCGCGTCGGGCTCGGACTGCTCATCAAGAACGAGCGGCAACTTCACAAGGCGTACGGCGAGTACCTCGCGGGCGAGCCGACGCGCGATCCGCCCCTCATTGCCATGAGCTTTTCTGCCGTGGACGACTCGCTCGCGCCGCCTCACGGAGAAGTGCTGTGGCTGTGGGCGCAGTACTACCCGTACGAACTCGCGAGCGGCTCGTGGGACGAGCGCGCGGCGCAAGTGAGAAACTGGATCGTGGACGCGTTCGAGCACTACGCGCCCGGCACGAAGGACAACATCGTCGGCGAACTCGTTCAGACGCCGCTGTGGTTGGAGCGCAACCTCGGCTTGTTTCGCGGAAACGTCATGCACTTGGAGATGACGATCGACCAGATGTTCGCTCTGCGGCCCTTCATGGGCGCGAGCGGCTACCGCTGGCCGACCGTGAAGGGCCTGTACCTCACGGGCGCGAGCACGCATCCCGGTGGAGGCATCATGGGCGCGTCGGGAAGGAACGCGGCTCGGGTGCTGCTCGCCGATCTCTCTCGGAGGAAGATTTGAACGCCGCCGCGCGAACGCGAGTGCTCGGCGCGGCGGCGTGGCTCGGCGTCGCGTTCGCCGGGGCGCTTCTGCTGCGCCTCGGCGAGGCGGCGGTCCTCGGCGGCATGCTGGCGAGCGGCGGCGCGCTTTTGTCGGTCCTTTGGGCGTTCGGCGGCGACTTGCTCGGGCGCGCCGAATGGACGAGCGAGGCGTCGTCGCGTCTGGCGTGGCTGCGCCGAAACGTCGAGCCGTGGATGGTGCTCGTCGCCGTGTCCGCCCTGCTGCGCGTTCCCGTACCGCTGTGGCCCGAAGGCTTCGCGTTGATCGCCACGGCGCAGACGGTCCTGCTCGCCCTCGCCGCCTTGTCCTGGGCTTGGAAGCGCGTCGGACGCCGAGCGCTGTTGCTGTTCGCCGCGTGCTTCGTCCTCGGACTCGCCGTGGAGATCGCCGGCAGTCGAGCGGGCTTTTTGTTCGGCTCGTACGACTACGATCCGCCCGGTCCGAAGGTGCTCGGTGTGCCCCTGCTCGTTCCGCTGGGCTGGTGGTGGATGACGCTCGCCGCCCTCGCGCTCTCGAACGGCAAGCCGGTGCTCGCCGGGGCGCTCATGGTCGCGCTCGACGTCGGGCTCGAGCCTTTGATGACGACGTACGGCTTTTGGTCTTGGGCGCCGGGCGGCACGTCCTACTACGGGGTGCCGTGGACGAACTTCCTGGGTTGGTTCGTCGTCGGAGCGCTGCTGAGCTGGCTGATCTTGCGGCTCACGCCGATCGTCTTGACGCGCGGCACGACTTTTCGCGTCGCGTACCTCGTGGAGTTGTTCTTTCTTCCGGCGGGCTTGCTGCTTCTCGGAAAGTTCGGAGCGGCGCTGCTGACACTCGTACTGATGGGAGGTGGCGCGTGGATCTCGTCGAAAGCGGCTTTCGCACGCTGATTCGCCGCACGGTGCGCGGTCGCCTCGGAGGCGTGTGGTTGCGCGGCGAAATTCCTGCGGGCGGCGCGATTCTCGCGTTGAATCACCACTCGTGGTGGGACGGGTACGTCATCGGCGAGGTGTGCTGGAGCGTCGGAACTCGGCCGTACCTCTTGATGGACGACGCCAACCTCGACCGCCTGCCGTTCTTCCGCAATCTTGGCGTGCTCGGCGCGCACGAACTTCGCAAGGCCGTTCGCCTCGCGAAGTCGGGCGAACTCGTCTGGCTCTTTCCCGAAGGCGCCTTGTGCCCCCCGAGCGGTTTGGGTGACCTCAAGCCGGGCGCCGCGTGGCTCTCGAAGGCGGCGGATGTGCCGCTCGTGCCCGTCGCCTTGCGCGTCGTCCTGCGCGGACACGCGTACCCGGAGGCGTTCGTGCGCTTCGGCCGCCCCGCCACGGACCTCGGCCCCGCGCTGAGCGCCGAGCTCGCCGCCCTCGACGCGGACGTGCGCGCGAACGACCCCGAACGGCCCTTGCCCGGCTACTTGCGCCTCAGGCACGGACAGTCGAGCGACGGAGAGCGCCTCGACTTGCCGAGCCGCGTCCTCGCGTCCCTTCTCAAGCGTGGCTGGCTCGGAGGAGTTCGCGCGTGAAGCGGCCCCTCGACGACGTCCTGCGCGGCTTCTTCGCGTACAAACTCACGACCCTCGCCCTCAACCTCTTGACCTTCGAGGTGCTGAAGTCCGGCGCGTCTTCACGACACGCCTGGCCGAAGGTGAGCTTGCTCGTGCCCGCGCGCAACGAAGCCCGCAATCTCGCCGAGAACTTGCCGAGCTTGCTGTCGCAAGGCGCGTACGAAGTCATCGTGCTCGACGACGACTCCAGCGACGGAACCGCCACGGTCGCCGAGGGCTTCGGTGCCAACGTCATCTCTGGGCGGCCCCTGCCGCTCGGCTGGCACGGCAAGACTTGGGCGTGCCAGCAACTCGCGTGGGCGGCGAGCGGCGACATCCTGATTTTCACGGACGCGGACGTTCGGTGGCACGACGGCGCGCTCCAAGCGGTCATGCGCACCCTGCTCGCGTCGAAGGCCGACTTGCTGAGCGTGTGGCCCCGCCAAGTCGTCGGAAGCCTCGGAGAGCGCTTGATCGTACCGCTCAACGACGACGTGCTGCTGACCTTGCTTCCCGCGCCCCTCATTCGCCTGCCGTTCGCGAGCGCGTCGGCGGGCAACGGCCAGCTCATGGCTTTTTGGCGCGCGGCGTACGAGCGTGTCGGCGGTCACGCCATCGTGAAAGGCGAGGTGCTCGAAGACGTGAAGTTCGCTGCTCGGCTCAAAGCGCGCGGCGGCCGCCTCGCCCTCGCGCTCGGCGGAGACTTCGTGAGCGTTCGCATGTACCGCGATTACGGCGCGGTGGTCGAAGGATTCGGCAAGAGCCTTCTCGCCGCGCACGGCCGCGTGCGAATTTTGCTGGCGCTGTCATGGCTCGCGCACTTTCTCGCGTATACCTTGCCGCTCGCGCAGCTTTTGCAGTCACCCTTGAGGCGGCGCGGTTTGCTGCGCCGCCCGCTCGACTTCGTGCTCTTCGCGTTGCTGGAGCGCGCCCTCGTGAACGTGAAGACGGGACGCACGCGAGGACGCGACCTTCTCGAAGTCCTCCTCACGCCGATCGCGCCGATCGCCGCCTTGCCGGTGTACTGGCGAGCGCTGCAAGGCCGCTACACTTGGAAGGGCCGCACGTACGAACGAGGACGCGCGACCGTGCCGCCATGCTCGGCGCTCGACACGCCCGCGCCCCTTGAGCGCGAACGGGAGCTCGCGTGACGCGCGCCGTCGTGCTCGGCGCGGGCTTCGCGGGACTCGCCGCCGCGTTGCGTCTGCGGCTCGCGGGCGCGGACGTCACGGTGATCGACGCCCTCGCTCGTCCGGGCGGCAAGGCGAGCCTCGGCTGGCAGGACTTCTCCAGCGGTCCCACGGTCGTGACGATGCCGAGGTTGCTGCGAGGTTTGCACGAGCGTGTCGCCTTGCCGCCACCGCTGTTGGAGCCCGCCCGTCCCACGACGCGTTACACCTACCCGGACGGTTCGACGTTCTCCCCGGGCGCCTTGGACGTCGACGGAAGCCTCGAGCCGACCCTCGCCCAGCTTTCCAGAAGCGAGGCGCGCGACTACGAGCGTCTCTTGAACGCCGCTCGCACGATGTACGAAGACGCCCGAGGCACCTTCGTCTTCTCGTCCCCGCCGCGCGCCGTCGACCTCGCGAGGTACGCGTTCACGCGCGGTCGCCGCGCCTTTCCGCACTTGCGCCTCGCGCAACTCGTGGCGAGCGGCCCGCGCCTCACGCCGTTTTGGCTGCGCTTCGCGACGTATCTCGGCGCCAATCCGTACGAGGCGCCCGCCGTGCTGCTCAACATCGCCTGGGTGGAACTCGGCCTCGGCGTGTGGCACCTCACGGGCTGGGAAGACGAACGGTCGAGCGGAGGCGGTCTCGGCCGACTCGCGGCGAGGCTTGCCGAGCGCGCGCGCCACCTCGGCGTGACCTTCGAACTCGACACCACCGTCGAGCACCTCGTGACGAGCGGCAGACGAGTCGTCGCCGCGCACACGAGCCAGGGCGTCTTCACGGGAGACGTGTTCGTCTCGGCGGCGGACGCGGCCTTCACGCGCGCTTGGCTGAACTTGCCTTCCTTGCCGGAGCGGCCGGGCATCAGCGGCTTCGCGGTTCAATTTCGGCTGCGCCAAGCCGTGCCGCCCGCGCACCACGTCCTCTTTCCTCGAGAGTACGCCCGAGAGTGGCGTGAGATCGAGCGCGGCGACCTTCCGTCGGACCCGACGCTGTACGCGCATCTCGACGGCGAGCGAGGCTTCTTCCTGGTGAACGCGCCCGCGCGGCCCGACGCGGTGAAAGACCAAGACGCCTACGCGCGCGTCCTGCTCGATCGCTTGCGATCGAACTTGAAGCTCGACGTGACCGAGTGGCTGCCCATTTCCCCGAGAGCCTACGCGCGCGTCGGACGAGACGGCGCCATCTACGGTCGCGCGCCCCACGGCCTCACGGGTACGCTGCGACCGAGTTGGCGCGTCGGACGCTTGGCGAATCTACGGCAAGTCGGCGGAACCGTGCATCCCGGCGGAGGCGTGCCCCTCTCGATCCTGTCGGGATGGAACGGCGCGGGCGATCTGCTCGGCCTCGACTTCGACGATCTGGGAGGACGCTGATGCACACCTTGCCGCAACCCACGCCGCACCCGCGCGCGGGCCATTTGCCGAAGTGGGGCGGCGAGCCCATCGCCCTGCTTCAAGAAGGCGCGGCGCTCGGCAAGCTCTTCGGGCTCAACCTCGGCTTGCAAGCGATCGTCGGCTACGGTCCGTCGTGGAACAAGCGCGTCCTGACGGACTTGGAGACCTTCGTGAGCGCGGGCAGTTTCAGCCGACTCGTGCCGTACCTCGCCGGGGGCATCATCTTGACGGACGCGCCGACGCACAAAGACCGCCGCGCCCTGCTCAACCCGGGCTTCACGCCGAAGGCCCTCGAAGCGTTGCGCGAACGCGTTCGCGCCGCGCTGCACGCCACGCGGCCGAGCGGTGAATTCGACGCGCTCGCCTGGGCGGACGAAGCCGTCTTGGCGATGCTGAACGCCGCGTACTTCACCTCTGAGTTTCCACGCGACCTTCTGCACGCCTTCCTCGCTCCGCTGCGCTCGCCCTTCCCCACGCCGATGTGGCCTCGTCCCGTCGCCGCTCGGCGCGTGAAGCGCGAACTCGCCGAGCTCGCCGCGAAACGCCGCCTGCTCGGCGGAGACGACCTGCTCGCCTTCCTCGCGCCGTTGCAGCGAGGCGAGGAGGAGGCGCGCATCAGCTTGGCCGCCGCGCACGACACGACGACGCATACCCTCGCGTGGGCGACGTGGCACCTCGCCTGCTTTCCCCGCTGGCGAACGCGAGAAGCCCTCAAGCTCGTCGTGAAGGAAACGCTGCGCCTCTACCCGGCGGGCTTTATGGGCAGTCGGCGCGTGGCGAAGGCGAGCGAGTTCGAAGGCGTCCACCTCAAAAAAGGCGCGCTCGCTCTGTACAGCCCGTTCCTCACGCACCGTGACCCGGACGTCTGGCCGAATCCGCAAGGCTTCGATCCCGAACGCTTCTCGGGTGCGATTCCGGCGTGGTCGTACCTGCCGTTCGGAGGAGGCGAGCGCACTTGCCTCGGAATGCACCTCGCGCACCTGCTGCTCGAAGAAGCCCTCTCGCTGTTCGTTCACGGCGACTTGGAGGCACGCTGGGGTGACCCGACGCCGAGACCTGGCGTGACGCTCGGGCCGGCGGGACCGCTGGTCGTTCGATTTCGCACTTGACACACTCTCGGGACGTGCGCGCCTCTACACTGCCGTTCATGCAAGACGTCATCATCGTCGGAGCGGGCTTGGCAGGCTCGGCGTGCGCCCGAGATCTCGCGCGAAGCGGACGAAGCGTGCTCGTCCTCGACAAGTCGCGCGGCGTCGGCGGTCGCGCGGCGACGCGCCGTCTCGACGACGCGCGCGTTGATCACGGCGCTCAGTACTTCACGGCGCGCGGCGAGCGCCTTCGGACCCTCGTGAGCGGCTGGCTCTACGAAGGCTTCGCGGCGGAGTGGACTCGCGGCTTCCCGGTGTGGGACGCGGGCGCCGTGCACGAACGCGCGGACGGACATGCTCGCTACGCGATTTCGAGCGGGATGAGCTCGCTCGGGCGGAAGTTCGTGCGAGACTTGCCCGTCCTCGGCGAGACCCTCGTCACGTCCGTCAACCGCACCCCCGAGGGTTGGCGCGTCCTCGCGGCGGGCGGCGACGTCTTCGAAGCGAGGACGGTTCTGTTCGATCTGCCCGCGCCGCAACTCGCGCCGATCTTGGAGGACGTGAACCTCGGCGAGCCCGGCGGCGAACTCGCCCACGTCCGCTTCGACCCGACTTGGACGCTGATCGTGCCGCTTCGAGCCGACCTCGCCGTTTCCTGGAAGGCGCTGGAAGTCCGTCATGACGTGCTCGCGTGGATCGCCCGCGATCACACGAAGCGCCCGCCCGGCGCGCCGCCCGTCCTCGTCGCCCACGCGAACGCCGCTTGGAGCCGCGCGCACCTCGAGGACGAGCGCGACGCCGTGAGAAACCTTCTGCTCGCTGCCCTTCGGGACGTTCTCGGTCCCGCCGACGTCCTCGAGGCGTTCGCGCACCGCTGGCGCTTCGCCACGCCCACGCGGCTGTATCCGCACACGCATCATTTCGATGCGTCCTTGTCGCTCGGTTGGTGCGGCGACTGGTGCGTCGCGCCGAAAGTCGAGGGCGCCTTGGAAAGCGGCTGGAGCCTTGCCAGCGTCGTGATCGCGCACTACGAGAGCAGCATGACCTCGACCTCGTCGCCCACGTCCACGGCTTGACCCTCGGGAATCACCACGAGGGCGGGCGCGTCGCTGAGAGACCTCAGGACGCCGCTGCCCTGCTCGCCGTAATCGCGCACGCTTCCTTCCTCGACCACGCCACGCCAAAAAGCCGTTTTGTCGGGCAAGCTCTTGAACTTCGACGCGGCGCGCAGACGCACCGTGCTCGGGGCTCGACCGGTCAGGGCGGGCTTCACGATGACCTCGAACACCACGAGCGCCGACACCGGATTGCCCGGCAAGCCGAACAAGGGCAAGCCGCGCCACACTCCGAGAATGGCGGGGCCGCCCGGACGGACGCGCACCTTCCAGAAGTCCACCTCGCCCTCCTCGACGAGCAACGTTCGCACGAAGTCGTAGCGCCCCATGCTCACGCCGCCCGACGTGAGCAGCAAGTCCGCGCCGCCCGCGTCCTCCAAGCGCGCCGAGAGCTTTGCGGTGTCGTCCGGCGCGCTTCCGAGTTCGATCACCTCCGCGCCGACTTCCTGTAACGCTCCGACGAGGCCGAAGAGGTTCGAGTTGTACACTTGCCCGGGCGCGAGGGGTCGCCCCGGCTCCACGACTTCGTCGCCCGTCGAGAGGACCGCTACGCGAAGAGGGGAGAGCACGGGCACCTGCGGGTATCCCAGCGCCGCCGCCAGCGCGACCCTCGACGGAGATAGTCGCTGCCCCGCGCGCAAGATGACGTCACCCGCCTTGAAGTCGTGACCTTCGCGTCGCACGTCCGATGGTGACGCGGGAGAGAGAAGCTCCACGAACGCTCCGTCGTCCCGCAATTTCTCCACGGGGCAGATGGCGTCGGCACCTTCGGGAAGAGGCGCGCCCGTGTAAATGCGAATCGCCTCGCCCGCCTCTACGCGTCCCTCGAACGCCGCGCCCGCCCGCGACTCTCCCACGAGCTTCAACCGAGCGGGCGTGTCCGCCGAGGCGTGCGCGGAATCGTCCGCGCGACACGCCACGCCGTCAAGCGCGCTCTCGGTCGCGCTCGGGTGGCTCACGAGCGCCGCGAGGTCACGCGCGAGCGTCCGCCCGTACGCCGCGCGAAGCGGCATGAGGACGTCAGGGCGAACGGGAAGGCGCGCCGCGAGCTTCGCGCGCGCCTCCTCCACGCTCACGAACATCGGAAAGGGCGGCATCCCTCACCCGCCGATCCCCTCTCCCGCCACGGGAGAGGGGGAGGAGATCGGGGAAGCTGGACGTGGCGCTTTCCCCGCTCGCGGCTGGGAAGCAGGAGGCTGGCGAAGTGAGGAGTCCCTCAAAGCAGTCCCTTGGCCACCTTCGCGATGTTCTGACCGGTGAAGCCGAACTTCTCCAGCAAAGTCTTGTAGGGAGCGCTCGCTCCGAAGCCTTGCATGGCGACGACCGCGCCGTCCACGCCGACCCACTCGTGCCAACCGAACGGAGTCGCCGCTTCGATCGCGACGCGCTTCACGCCCGGCGGGAGGATGCTGTCGCGGTATGCCTGATCTTGCGCCCGGAAGACTTCCATGCTCGGCATGGACACAACGCGCGCCCCGACGCCCTCGGCGGAGAGGACGTCAGCGGCTTCGAGGGCGACGGAGACTTCACTGCCCGTCGCGATCAAGACGACCTTGGCGCCACCGTCCGCTTCCTTCACGACGTACGCGCCGCGCCGTACGCCTTGATGGTTGCGCGGCAAGATCGGGAGGTCTTGGCGTGAGAACACGAGGGCGGTCGGGCCGTCCTTTCGCTCCAGAGCCATCTGCCACACGGCGGCCGTCTCGTTGGCGTCGGCGGGACGGTAGACGTGGGTGTTCGGCGTGGCGCGCAGTTGAGCGAGTTGCTCGATCGGTTGGTGGGTCGGGCCGTCTTCGCCCAGACCGATGGAGTCGTGCGTGAACACGAAGATGACCGGCTGGTGCATGAGGGCTGAGAGACGCAAGCTCGGCTTGAGGTAATCGCTGAACACCAAGAAGGTCCCGACGTAGGGACGCAGACCGCTGAACAAGCTGATGCCGTTGGCGGCGGCGGCCATGCCGTGTTCGCGCACCCCAAAGTACAAGTTGCGGCTCGCGAAGTCGTGCGTGGCGACGAACGGCTCGCCGTTGATGGTCGTCTTCGTGCTGCCCGCGAGGTCCGCGCTGCCTCCGATGAGGTTCGGCACCCGCTTGGCGATCGCGTTGAGGACCGTGCCGCTCGCGTTGCGAGTCGCCATGGGCTTGCCGCCCGCCTCGAAGGTCGGAATGTCCGCGTTCCAGCCTTCGGGCAACTCGCCTTTGAGGGCGAGCTCGAGTTCTCCGGCGAGTTCCGGATGCGCTTGCTTGTAGCGCACGACAAGATCGTTCCAGGCTGCTTCGAGTTCGGCGCCGCGCGCCGTCGCGTCCATGTGCGCCTTCACTTCGCTCGGCACCGTGAACGGCTCTTCGTACGGCCAGCCGAGCGCCTCCTTCGTCGCCTTCACGGCGTCTGCCCCGAGCGGTTCGCCGTGGGCCTTGCTGGTGCCCGCCTTCGGTGAGCCGAACCCGATGATCGTCTTCACGCGGATGAGCACCGGGCGGTCTTGGTTTTCGCGCGCCGTCCGAAGCGCGGATTCGAGCGCTTCGAGGTCGTTGCCGTCCTCGACCAGCAAGACGCGCCAACCGTACGCTTCGAAGCGTTGCGTCGTCTCGTCGCTGAATGAAACGTTCGTCGCCGAGTCGAGCTGCACGTCGTTGTCGTCGTACAACCACACGAGCTTGTCGAGCTGCAAGTGACCCGCGAGGCTTGCCGCTTCGTGGCTGATGCCTTCTTGGAGGTCGCCGTCCGACACGATCGCGTACGTGACGTTGTCGAAGAGCTGGAAGCCGTCCTTGTTGTAACGAGCGGCGAGGTGCGCCTCGGCGAGCGCCATGCCGACCGTCATCGCGCAGCCTTGCCCGAGCGGGCCGGTCGTCGCGTCGAGGCCGTGAGTGTGGAAGAACTCCGGGTGGCCGGGCGTCTTGGAGCCCCACTGGCGGAAGTTCTTGATTTCGCTCAAGGGCATGTCGTACCCGGCGAGGTGCAGCAGCGAGTAGATCAGCATCGACGCGTGGCCTGCCGAGAGCACGAAGCGGTCGCGGCCCATCCAGTACGGATTCTTGGGGTTGTGACGCAAAAAGCGTTGCCACAGCACGTACGCCATCGGCGCGGCGCCGAGCGGCGCGCCGGGGTGGCCGGAGTTCGCCTGCTGCACCGCGTCGATGCTGAGGGTACGAATCGTATTGACCGAGAGCTGGTCGAGGTTCGTGGAGGGCTGAGGCGTGGCAGTCATGGCGCCAGTGTAACCCGCTTCTCATGGAAGGTTGGCAGGAGTGTTAGAGCTTTCGTGAAGGTTTCGCGCTCTCCGCTCGGCGTGTAAAGGGCCCACACGACGAGCCTCGCGGCGAGCACGAACGAGGCGGCGGGAGTGAAGCGCGCCTACAGCGGCTCCGCGAGCAAAGGTCGGACGACGGCCCGCCCTTGCCGTGACGGCTCTGCGGCGTCAGCACGCCCGGGTCACGCCGATTCTTCCTGCAGGTCGCGACGCCGCTCGACAAATCGCGCGTACTCGCTGGGGCTGACGTGGGCGAGCGCGCGAAATTCTCGCGCAAGGTGAGCCGAGTCCGAGTATCCGAACGCGTACGCGACGTCCGTCAGGGACCGCCTCGGATCGAGCCACAAAGCGTTGTACGTCTCCTCGAAGCGAATGAGGCGCGCGAGCTTCTTTGGCGACACGCCGACGTCCGACCGGAAGCCTCGTTCCAAGGCGCGCGGCGAGAGGTGGTGCCGCTCGGCGAGCTCCGCCACGCGGGCCTGTCCACGCGAGCGGTACAAGTCCGCCGCCGCCCGTACGGCCTTGCCGGGCTCGCGCGCCTCACTTGCAAAACGCCGCCGCAACCACGTTTCCAGAGCTTCGACGGCTGCGTCCACTTGGTTCGAGGCGAGCAAGCCGCTTAATTCGCGCTCCACACTCGCCAAGCCCCACGCCTTCGGTGGAACGCGCAGGGTCGTCTCGACCGTCTCGAGCCCGAACAAGGCCATGGCGCCCCACGGAAACAAGTCCACTCCGAGCGCGCGCGTGAAGCCGCGCGACACGGCGAGCAGTGGCGAGTCGTGCAGCCCGACGAGGTATGCCGAGGGCAGAGGTCGCATAGCCCGGGCCGCGTCGCTCACGTACGACTCGCCACTGTAGAACGTGAGGCGCACCGCCCGCTCGGGCAGGAAACTATGCAGTTCCGTCCGCCTGTCGTGCCATTCCTCCACGAGCCAATACGACCGCACGACGTCCTGTAAGTCCGGGTGCGACGCAATCTCGTGGTAGGCCATGCTCCAGCTTAGCCTTCGCGCTTCGCGGCCCGCTTGGACAAACGCGACATGTCACGGTCTCGCGGCGCCTTCGTCGGTACGACCTCTGCATCATCGAGGGTAAGGTCAAGATCGTCCCGAGTCCGCCGCGCTTCTCGAAGAGCCGTCGTACGCGGCGAACTCTTCGAGGTGGGCGGTCGGGACTTTGGAAAAGCACGCGGACGATGCCCGCCACTTCACCTCGTGGGCTAAGACGCGTCCTGCGTCTCGTCGAGCAGGCTGCCTCTCGAGCGGCGCTTTTGGTACGCGCCCGTCATGAGCTCCAAGATGTACTCGCGCGTGAACGGCATTCCGCTCGTTTCGGCCGCCGCGATCTCGCCCGCACGGTCGTACGCGAGACGCACGAAGGACGCGCTGTATCCGCACGCGCCGAATTCCAGCACGAGGTAGCACGCCAAGGTCGAGTCGAGCGGGTTTCCGACCGAGCCGCAGTTCATGAGGGGCCGCCCTTCGACGTCCAGCATGAGCGCCTCGTGGATATCGGCGTACACCAAGGCGTCCGCGCGATTGGCGAGACCCGCCTCCGGGTTCGGCTCGAACGCCTCGAGTTGCTCGGCGAGGCTGGCGTGCGGATACAGGCGGTGAAAGACGCTTTTGGCAGAGGCGTGCAAAAAGCGCCAGCTCAAGCCGCAATGACGCTCCTCGAACGCGAACGGCAGCGTCGCGAGGTAACTGAGTTGTCCTGGCGTGAGCTTCGTGCGCGGCCACAAGTCTTGCGGTCGGTGACTCGCCCCGGCGACCCGCGCGTCCCAATTTCCCTGCACGACGCGCGCGCCGTACTCTGCTACCCAATCCACGACTTCGCGCGGCCTCGGTCCCTTTCCGACGAGATCTCCCAATATCCAGATTTCGCCGATCCCCCGCTTTTTGATGTCTTCGTGGACAGCGAGCGTCGCGCTCAGGTTCGCGTGCAAATCAGCGATGACGGCCACCTTCATGCAAGCAGTGTACTCATCGCCTTCACGTTCGGCATGGCGAGATCGACAATCGGGAGTGATGACGCCGCTCGGCACTTTGCAGAGGTGCGTCAAAGAAGGAGGGCCGCTCCTACGAGCGGCCCTCCGGAAGCGCTGGTTTTTACGCTTGTTGTGCGGTGATGACGACCTTGAGCGGAATGACCACTTCCGGGTGCGCCTTGTACTGGACGTCGTACTCGCCGAGTTCCTTGATGGCCTTCGGCATGTCGAGGCGGCGGCGGTCCACGTCGAAGCCTTGCGCGGTGAGCGCACTGGCCACGTCGCTGGAGGTCACGGCGCCGTAGATCTTGCCTTCGCCGGCGCGAACGCTGAGGCTCACACTGGCGCCTTGCAGACGCTCGGCGAGCGCTTCGGCGGTCGCCTTCTCGGCGGCGAGCTGACGTTCACGCACGCGCACCTGACCAGCGAGGCTCTTGAGGTTGCGTTCTGTGGCGGGAAGCGCCAGGCCGCGCGGCACGAGGAAGTTGCGCGCGTAGCCGGGCTTGACCTTCACGACGTCGCCCGTCGTGCCGAGTTTCGCGACCGGTTCGAGCAAAATGACGTTCACTTGCGCACCAACTTCTCGGTGTACGGCAAGAGGGCGAGTTGACGCGCGATCTTGATCGTACCGGCGAGACGACGCTGGTTCTTGGCCGAGAGGCCCGTGCGGCGGCGCGGCAAGATCTTGCCGGTGTCGCTCACGAAGCGGCGCAGCATCTTGACGTCTTTGTAATCGGTGATTTCCAGTTCGCCAATGGCGAACGGATCGACCTTGGGCTTGCGGGGACGCTTCGGACCCTTGGGCCGAGTCTTGCGTTCAGTCGCCATGTAACACTCCTTGTGACTGTCCCCTCGCGAAGGTGACAAATACCTCCTGGACGGCGAGGGTTAGAACGGCAGGTCTTCTTCTTCCGGCGGGAAATTGTCGAGACCTTGATCGATATCCAAGCTCCCCGAACGGGACCCCGTGTTCGCGCGGCTGGGGGCAGCCGGGCGGGCCGTGCTCCTCGTGGTCTCACGGGTCATGGCCGGGGTGGCTGCGGACATGCCGGTGCCCGCGCCTCGGGTAAGAGCTT
Source organism: Deinococcus yavapaiensis KR-236 (assembly GCF_003217515.1). NCBI lineage: Bacteria > Thermotogati > Deinococcota > Deinococci > Deinococcales > Deinococcaceae > Deinococcus > Deinococcus yavapaiensis. The sequence continues at coordinate 121,010 of NZ_QJSX01000008.1, forward strand.
CGACTTTCGTCGCTTCTACTTTGGTGGAGTTGCGCTTGTTGCCTTCGCGGTCCGTCCACGCTTCGTTCATCAAGCGGCCGGTGACGAGCAGAGGATCGCCCTTCTTGAGATTCGCGGCCGCCTCGGCGAGTTCTCGCCACAGCGTCACGTCGATCCAGTGGGTCTTCTCCTGCTGGTTGCCCGTTTTGTCGCGCCACTGCTCGTTCACGGCGAGGCCGACTCCGAGCACGGCGTCACCGCCGGGCGTGTAGCGAAGTTCCGGGTCGCGCGTGAGGTTGCCGAGCACCATGACGACGTTCCAGCCGCCACCGAGTCGAATGCCGCCTCCGGCGTCCTGCACGTTCTCGGCGCTGGGCGCGATCTGTTCGATGCGCTGCGCCTTGACGCGCACTTGACTGCGCTTCTGACCGCTCTGGGCGTCTTCCCAGGAGCTGTAGTCCAGGGAACCTTCGACCATCACGACGTCGCCCGCCTTGAGGTTGCGCTCGCTGATCCACTCGGCGGGTTTGCCGAGAATGGACACGCGGTGGTACCAGGGCAGCTTGCGTTCACGGCCGTCGTTGCCGACGACGTGGTCTTCTCCCGCGATGGTCGCTTCGAAGACCGGTACACCGCTGGGGGTGTAGCGAAGTTCAGGATCGCGAGCGAGAGCGCCGACCAGGTACACGTGATTCATTCCTCGAGCCATGTCTGTTTCTCCTTCGTAGTAGGGGTGCTTAGAGTCCGATTGCGTTACAGGCTAGGCCCGAACAATGAAGCGCACATTGAATGTAGCTGCTTCGTTACCAGCATAATTGCTACGTTCCGCTTCGTCAAGAGTGGTTTCGTTCGAGATGGAATCAGGCCTTCTTCGTCTTCCACTCGGGGCGGTCCTTGACCACCAGCACGCGGCGGATGTTGTCGCGCAAGCGCAAAACGCTCGCCACGGCTCTTTCCGGGTTGCCCGTCATGTGGACTTGGTAGAACAGGAAGTAGCCTTCGCGGTCCTTCTCGACCGAATACGCGAGGCGACGGTTGCCCGCCTCGTCGAGGTTCACGATCTCGCCGCCAGCGGCCTTCACGGTGTTCTCGACGTACTCCTTCTCGGTCACGACCTGATCGGCCGAAAGGTTGGGGCTGAGGATCAGGTTGAGGTCGTACGTGTTCATCATTACACCTCCTTTCCGCGCGCGCGATACCTCGGCGCACGATCGAAGATTCTAGCAAACTCGGCGCCACTTGTGCAGCTTCGACGTCGGTGCTCGCAAGACAGCGGCCCTGAGCTACACTGAAAACATGCCGCGTGTCCTGGTCGTTGATGACGACGCCGCGATTCTCAAGCTCGTCAGTGTCATCCTGGCGCGGGCGGGATACACCATACATGCCTGCTCGCATCCTGTGGAGGCCCTCGCGTGGCTCGATCGTGAAACGCCTGACCTCGTCATCTCCGACGTCGTCATGCCCTACATGACAGGCTACGAGTTTTTGGAGCAATTGCGCGAACGCACCGAGTTGTCGCACCTGCCGTTCATGCTGTTGTCGAGTCACGCCGAGCGCGAAGACGTGCGGCGCGGCATGAACCTCGGCGCGGACGACTACCTGCCCAAACCCTTCACTCCCCACGATCTCACGGCGGCCGTCGAGGCGCGGCTGCGGCGCGTCGGCGCGAAGGTCGTGCCCACCACGCACCTCGACGCACGCGCTCTCGGCACGTGCAGCGTCTTGTGGAAAGGCGAAAGCGTGCAGTGGGTGTCACGCAAGGCGATGGAGCTTTTCTTCCTGCTCGTGGAGCGCAAGGAAGTCACGAGCTGGGAAGCGGCCGAGGCATTGTGGCCCGAGAAGGACGAGTCGCGGGCGTCCAGCCTCTTCCACACGACGCTGCACCGTCTGCGCCGCTCGCTGTCGTCCGACGCCGTCGTCAGCCAAAGCCGCCGCTACGCGCTGAGCTCGGACCTCAGCCTCAAGTACGACGTTCACCGCTTCGAGGAGCGCGTCGAAACCTTGCTGCGTGCGCCGACGTCCTTCGAGGATGCCCGCGACGTCGCCTCGCAGTACGGACGCTTTCTTCCCGACGTCGACTCCGATTGGTGCGAAGACGTTCGCCACCGCTTGGAAGAAAAGCAGCTGATGGTCCTCAACCTCGCCGCGAGCCTCGCGAACGCGGCGGGCCGCACGCGTGAAGCGGCCGCGCTGCATCAGCAGGCCCTCACCCTCGATCCGCTCAGCGAGCGCGATTGGGAAGGACTCGCCAAGACGCTGGGCGAAATCGGCGATCCGCGCGCTCAGCTCGCGCGTCGCCGCGAGCCGTGGTGGACGACCGATCTCGTGTGACGCGCGGTCGCTTGGCGGTTCTAGCCACGGCTTGCATTAAGGTTCGCCCCCGAATAGCCTTACATGCCTCCTAAGAGCATTCATTAAGATGCGTGGCGATTCCAACCGCGTGGAGTGGAGGACGACTTGCATGGAACAACGTATCCTGCTCATTGAAGACAACCTGGACATCACGCGGGTCGTTCAGTACGAACTCGAACAAGCGGGTTACAAAGTCCTGACCGCCCCCGACGGCGTTTCCGGCCTTACATCCGCCCGTGAGAACAGCCCCGACCTTGTCATTCTCGACCTTGGACTGCCCGACTTCGACGGCGCGGAAATCGCACGTCGTCTGCGTAAAACGAGTTCGGTGCCCATCATCATCTTGACGGCCATGGACGCCGTCGACCGCAAGGTGAACTTGCTGGAGGCAGGCGCCGACGATTACATCACCAAGCCGTTTCACCCCGAGGAACTCGTCGCGCGGGTGAAAGTGCAACTGCGTCACCAGCAGCACGGCGAAGTCATCACGATCGGCGCGCTGGAAATTCACCCACAAAAACGCTTGTGCCACTACAACGGGCACGAGGTGCGCCTCTCGCCGAAGGAATTCGACTTGCTGACCTTTCTCGCGCGTCAGCCCGGGCGCGTGTACTCACGCGACGAAATCGAGCGCGAAGTGTGGAACGGCGAACTTCCGAGCAACTCGAACGTCGTGGACGTGCACATGGCGAACATGCGCGCGAAACTACGCGACCTCGACGGCTACGGCATCATTCGCACGGTCCGCGGCATCGGCTACGCTCTCAAAACCCCTTGACCTTCACGCGACGAAGCTGAGCGAGGGGGCCGTGACAGCCCCCTCGCTCAGCTTTAGCCACGTCAATGCTCCTGCTGGCACTTCTCGCACAGCCCGTGGTACTCCAGCACCACTTCCGTCACGCGGAAGCCTGACGGGAGGTCGCTGGGCAGGGGCGGCGTCAAGGAGGGCGGCACGTCGAAAATCGCGCCGCACCCTCGGCACACGACGTGATGGTGATCCTCGTGGCGGTAATCGTACCGAGCGCGCTCTCCGGCACGCTCGATCACCATGACGACTCCTTCGCTCGCGAGCGCGTCGAGCGAACGGTACACCGTCCCGAGGCTGATGTTCGGCATCGCGCGGCGCACTTCCTGGAAGACCCACGCGGCGTCCGGGTGTGTTCGCGTGGAGCGCAGCACCTCCAGCACCGCTTGACGTTGCCGAGTTTGGCGCACGACTTTCATGGATTTAGAATAGCGTACCCGACTTCCGGAAGCAGGATGCGCGCCGAGCGGGGTCTCCTCGCCCTCCTCGTCAAGCGGCCCTCGGAAGGTCTCGCTTGAGCGGTGAAGCTTCATTCCAAGGAACGCGGTGTGCGTTGGCGCTCTGAAGCGGCGCGACGTGGACCACATCGTGGTCCCGTCATAAACCGCGGCTGCCTCGATAGACGGCACCAGTCCGCTTCGACCCGAAGAATGCGGTTGCACTCGGCCAGCGCTGAAAGATGCGCCGCAGAAATCGGAAGCGCGCTTGCACCTCCGGGCATGGTGTTCAGGTCGGCCTGAGCTCGGCGATGGTTCGCCCGACGCGTTCGGTCAACTCCCTGATTCGGCCCTCGGGCGGAATCGGGGCGCCGAACCGTACGAGCCAGCGTCGCTTCACCTTCGCGACGCTCACGGGCACGATCGGCGCCTTGGCTTTGAGGGCGATGAGGGCCACACCGCCGTGCAACTCCGTGCCGCCCCGCGTGCCCTCGGGGAAGATGCCGACCATGCCTTCGGCTTGCAAGATTCTCAACGCCGTTCGAACCGCGCCGACGTCGTTGCCTTCTCGGTCCACCGGAAAGCTTCCGCCCGTCCCGATGACGTAACGCAGCACGGGGTTTTGAAAGAGTTCTTTTTTGGCCATGAACTGCACCTTGCGCTCTTTGGGCAACGCCTGCGCGATGACGAACGGATCGAGGCCCGACTCGTGGTTTCCCGCGACGATGACGCGGCCCGTCAAGGGCACGTGCTCGCGGCCTTCCACGTGCAGCGTTCCTTGCAGGTAGATGGGAATGCCCGTCGTGAAGCAGACGAGGGCGTACATGAACGGGTTGACCGTCGGGGCCTTGGCGGTTGGAACGTCGGTCTTCGTCATGCGCGCACCGCCCGGAGGACGTTGGCGACGACGTCGTCGAGGCTGAGGTTCGACGTGTCGATCAGCACCGCGTCGCGCGCGGGCGCGGACTGCGCCGCGTCCTTCTCGTCGCGCAGACGCAACGCCGCCTCGACCTCGCCGATGTCCTCGTCACGCTCCTGCACGCGCCGCTGCGCTCGCACGCGCGGACTCGCCGTGAGGTAGAACTTGGCGTTCGCCTGCGGAAATACGGCCGTTCCCATGTCACGTCCCTCCACCACGAACGAGCCCTGCACGTGCCGCAGTTGCTCGTTCACCCAGTCACGCAGTCGAGGATGCTTCGCGACGTGAGAAACGGTCTCGTCGACTTCGTGGGTGTGCAGTTCGCCGGTGAGGTCTTGGTGACCGCACCATATCTCGTTGCCTTGCTCGCGTGGCCGTAAGTCCAAGGGGCAGCGACGCACGAGGTCGAGCAACGCGTCCTCGTCGTCGGGATTGACATGCTCGCGCAGACACAGACGCGCCACGCCTCGGTAAAGCAGGCCGCTGCTCACGAAGGGAACGCCGAGTTCGCGCGCTACGCGAGCGGCGACGCTGGACTTTCCGGAGGCGGCCACACCGTCGATCGTCACTATCACGAGCCCGATTGTAGAGCCTGACGGAGGGGCCCGGACACTTCGCCGCTTTTCATTCGCCGCGCGCTAAACTGCGAAACGTGAAGAAGATTGCTCTGCTCGCCCTCATGCCTTTGATGTTGCTGAGCTGCCGCAACGACAACGCCAGTTCCGACAGCAGCAGTGACACGTCCACGAAGACGACCAGCGAGGCGTCGAAGACGGACGAGACCGAACCCAAGACGGCCGCCGAGGCGCTGGAGAACGTCGCCACCAACGCCAACAAGACCACCGAAGCGGCCGCGGCGAAGCCCGGCGCCGTTCCCTCCGGGTACACGCGCGTCGCCGCCGTCAGCGCAAAGCCCGTGCGTACGTTCAAGTCCGAGCCTTCGTATCAACTCCAAGACGGCAAGGATTACGCCGCCGTCATCGACACGACGCAAGGGCAGATGGTCATCGACCTCTACGAGGACGTTCCCACGACCGTCAACTCCTTCGTGTGGCTCGCGCGAAACCACTTCTACGACGGCATCGCCTTTCACCGCGTGATCGACGGCTTCGTCGTGCAGGGCGGCGATCCGAACACCCTCAAGACCGACCGCAACGTTTGGGGGCAAGGCGGCCCGGGCTACGAAATTCCTTTGGAAGTCCGCACGAAGTACAACTTCGACGAGAAGGGCGTCATGGGCATGGCGCGCGCGCAAGATCCGAACTCGGGCGGCAGCCAGTTCTACATCACGCTGGCGCCCGCCTCCAATCTCGACGGGCAGTACACGGTGTTCGGCAAGGTCGTGCAAGGCCTCGACGTTCTCGACAAGATCAAGAAGTACGAGGCGCCCGCCGAGGGCACGCCCGACAAGATGCTCGACGTGTACATCGTCACGAAGAACAAGAGCTGAAGTCGATCGGCGGCGCGAGAGCTCGCCCTGAGCGAAGCGCCTCCGACGTCGAGGACGCCACGGCCCATTTCCGTCTCCCCTTCGCGGGGAGACGTTGCGTTGCGACAAGCGAATTTTTTCGTGCTACACTTCCTTCGCATTGCTGGCGCAGCGCAGCGGCGACGCTCGAACCTGGTCAGGGCCGGAAGGCAGCAGCCATAAGGGATGATCGTTGGGTGCCGCTGCTTACCGGCAATGCTTTTTTATTGCCTGAGCCTGCCCCCCCGTTCGGGTAGGAACTTCCCGCTTATGTGCGCTTGCACGTTCAAACGCGAATCCCGTGCGATAATGCCCGCATGAGCGTCATTCCATACGTGATCGAGCAGACGGGGCGCGGCGAGCGGACGTACGACATCTACTCGCGTCTACTCAAGGACCGCATCATCTTCCTCGGCACGCCGATCGACAGCCAAGTCGCGAATACCATCGTGGCGCAGCTGCTGCTGCTCGAAAGCCAGAATCCCGAGCGCGAGATCCAGTTGTACATCAACTGCCCGGGCGGCGAGGTGTACGCGGGTCTGGCGATCTACGACACGATGCAGTACATCAAGGCGCCGATCTCTACGATCTGCGTCGGCATCGCCATGAGCATGGGGAGCGTCATCCTCATGGCGGGCGACAAGGGCAAGCGTTTCGCGCTTCCCAACAGCCGCATCATGATTCACCAAGGCAGCGCGGGCTTTCGCGGCAACACGCCCGACCTCGAAGTGCAGGCGCGCGAAGTGCTGTACTTGCGCGACCGGATGTTCGACCTCTACGAGAAGCACACGACCGCGCCGCGCGAGAAGCTGTCGCGCGACATGGAGCGCGATTACTTCATGAATCCGCAGGAAGCCAAGGCGTACGGTCTGATCGACTCGGTGGTGGAGCACGTGCGTGACACGGGCATGGAAGTGGGGGTCTCCGATGGCTGACCGTTGCTCTTTCTGCGGCCGCTCGTATCCGCAGATCGCTCAACTGATCGAGGCGCCTTCGCGCGCCGCGTTCATCTGCAACGAGTGCGCCGAGCGCGCGCACGAACTCGTGAAGGCGAGCAAGCCCGGCAGTGGCGGCTTCGACCTTTCCGAACTGCCAAGTCCGCGCGACATCAAGGCGTACCTCGACGAGTACGTGATCGGGCAGGATGAAGCGAAGAAGGCGCTCGCCGTGGCGGTCGTGAGCCATTACCAGCGACTCGCCCATCCTGACGCGCACCTTGGCAAGTCGAACATCTTGCTGATCGGTCCGACGGGAACGGGCAAGACGCTGTTGGCGCAAAGCCTCGCCGAGATGCTGGAAGTGCCGTTCGCGATCGCGGACGCCACGACCTTGACGGAGGCGGGCTACGTCGGCGACGACGTCGAAAACGTCATCGTGCGTTTGCTGCAAGCCGCCGAGTACGACGTGGAGGCGGCCGAGCGAGGCATCATCTACATCGACGAGATCGACAAGATCGCGCGCAAGTCCGAAGGCACGAGCATCACGCGCGACGTGTCGGGCGAAGGCGTGCAGCAGGCGCTGCTCAAGATCATCGAGGGCACGGTGAGCCAAGTGCCGCCGCAAGGTGGCCGCAAGCACCCGCAGCAGGAACTCGTGCAGGTGAACACGAAGAACATCCTCTTCATCGTGGGCGGCGCATTCGACGGTCTCGACGAGCTCGCGCGTTCGCGCGCGAACGTGCGCTCGCTCGGCTTCGGCCGCGAGCTCAAGGGCGAGGAGACGACGGACTTGCGCTTCATCCCCGAGGACCTCGTGAAGTTCGGGCTCATTCCGGAGTTCGTGGGACGTCTGCCGCTGGTCGTGCAATTGCAGGATCTCGACGAGGAGGCGCTGGTGCGCATTCTGACCGAGCCCAACGGTGCGATCGCGCGTCAGTACGAGACCCTGTTCGGCTTCCAGAACGTGCGCTTGGAGTTCACGGAAGCGGTGCTGCGTGAAGTGGCACGGCGCGCGAAAGCGCGCGGTACGGGCGCGCGCGGGCTGCGCGCCGTGCTGGAAAAGGCGATGACCGACCTTCTGTTCGAGTTGCCGCTCGACGGTCTGTCGCACATCCACTTCGACGTGGAGAATCTCGACCAACCCCTCAAGGCAATTGAGTCAAAGGGACTCAAGAAGTCTGCTTAAAGCAACTTAAATTACAGCCATTTGCCTCACCGGTGCTTACAATTCGTGCATACCGGTGGGGTTATTCTTTATCATTCCACCCACCTCTAGGAGAGCAATGATCTGGGAACTTCCCGTAATCGCACTGAGAAGCACCGTGGTGCTACCTGGCACCACCACCAACATCGACGTGGGGCGTGCGAAGAGCAAGCGGGCCATCGACGAGGCGCAAGCTTCCGATCGCCGCGTGCTCCTGCTCACCCAACGTGATCAACGCACGGACGACCCCACCCTCGGCGAGATGTTCGATCTCGGCGTGCTCGCCGTCATCAAGCAAGTCGTGCGTCTGCCCGACTCCACCTTGCAAGTCCTGGTTGAAGCGCAAGAGCGCGCGCGAGTCGCCGGAACCGTTCCGTCCTCGTACCTGCGCGTGCGCGCCGAAACGCTGCCCCGCGAGGAAGGCGACAAGCGCGAAACGGAGGTGTTCCTCGCGGAAGCGAAGACGGCCTTCGAAGAGTACGTGCGCCAAAACAAGAACTTACGCCTCGACAACTACCAAGTCGACGCGATTCGCACCATGACGGACGCCGGTCTCGCCGCCGACACCATGGCGCACCACGCCACGTGGAGCGTCGAGGACAAGCAAAACATCCTCGAACTCGTCAACATCACGGCCCGCATCGAGAAGGTCGTCACGCTCCTCGGCCGCGAGCTCGAGCGCTTCAACATGGACAAGCGCATCTCCAGCCGCGTCAAAGAGCAGATGGACCAAAATCAACGCGAGTACTACCTGCGAGAGCAGATGAAGGCCATCTCCAAAGAGCTCGGCGGCGGCGAGGACGGCCCTGCCGAAGTCGAAGCGCTGCGCGAGAAGATCGAAGCGGCCGGCATGCCCGCCAACGTCAAGGACAAGGCCCTCAAGGAACTGCAACGCTTGGAGCGCACTCCCGGCGGCAGCCCCGAAGGCACCGTCATTCGCAACTACATCGACTGGTTGCTCGACACGCCTTGGAGCAAGCGCGACGAGGAAGTTCTCGACATCAAGCGCACCCGTGACATTCTCGACGAGGACCACTACGGCCTCGAAGACGTCAAAGAGCGCATCCTCGAGTTCCTCGCCGTACGCCAACTCACCCACAAGCCTCAAGCTTCGGTCGAAGGTGACCAAGCCAAAGCCGAGGACCGACCCGAGGACCGCGAACTGCGCGCCCCGATCTTGTGCCTCGTCGGCCCTCCGGGCGTCGGCAAGACGTCGCTCGGTAAGAGCGTCGCTCGCTCGCTCAACCGCAAGTTCGTCCGCATGGCCCTCGGCGGTGTGCGTGACGAAGCCGAGATTCGCGGCCACCGCCGCACGTACATCGGCTCCATGCCCGGCCGCATCATCCAAGGCATGAAGACGGCGGCCGTCGTCAATCCCATCATGCTGCTCGACGAAATCGACAAGATGTCGAGCGATTGGCGCGGCGATCCGTCGAGCGCCATGCTCGAAGTCCTCGACCCCGAGCAGAACCACACCTTCCAAGATCACTACCTGGAAGTGCCGTACGACCTCAGCCAAGTGATGTTCATCACGACGGCGAACTCTCTGCAAACGATTCCGCGTCCCCTGCTCGACCGCATGGAAGTCATCCAGATTCCCGGCTACACCATGCCCGAGAAGGTCGCCATCGCCCGGAAGTACCGCGTGCCGCGGCAACTCAAGGCGCACGGCCTCGAAGGCCGCGTGGAGATCACGGACGCCGCCCTCACGCGCGTCGTCGAGGAGTACACTGCCGAGTCGGGCGTGCGCAACCTCGACCGCCAGATTTCCAAGGTCGCCCGCAAGGCGGCGCGTGAACTGCTCGAGCAACCGTGGGACGGCTTGAAGGTCATCGACGCGACGGACGTTCCTCACTACCTCGGCGTGCCCCTGCACCGCCCCGAGCGCATGGAGAAGGAACCGCAAGTCGGCACCGCGCAAGGTCTCGCGTGGACCTCGGTCGGCGGCACGATGCTCGTCGTGGAAGCCCTCGCGACGCCGGGCAGCGGCAAGATCAACATGACGGGCTCCCTCGGAGACGTCATGAAGGAGTCGGTGCAAGCCGCCGTGGCGTACTTGCGCGCCAACGCCGAGAAGTACGGCGCGGACCCCGAGTTCTACAAGAAGCTCGACTTGCACGTCCACTTCCCCGACGGCGCCACGCCGAAGGACGGTCCCAGCGCGGGCATCACGATCGCCACGGCCGTCACGTCCGCCATCACGGGCCGCGCCGCCCGCATGGACATCGCCATGACCGGCGAAATCTCGCTGCGCGGCAAGGTCTTGCCGATCGGCGGCGTGAAGGAGAAGCTCCTCGCCGCGCACCAAGGCGGCATCCGCACCGTCATCGTGCCGCAGGACAACGAGCCGAACTTGCAAGACGTGCCGGAAAGCATTCGCGGCGAATTGACGATTCACCCCGTCGAGAACGTTTCGCAAGTCCTCGACCTCGTCCTCTTGCCCTTGCCCGAACAGCCGACCACGCCGCCCCCCTTCGCGGGACGCGACGTGACCCAGCCGGGCGCGTAAATTCCGCCTCCGGCCCCCTCTCCCCTCCAAGGGAGAGGGGGCGTTCGTATCGGCTTACAGCTCGAGTTGAAGCGCGCGCACGAGGAACGCCAAGACGTCGGCCGTTTCCTCGATGATCAACTTCGTCGGCTTGCCTTGCCCGTGGCCCGCCTTCGTCTCCACGCGAATCAGGATCGGAGCGTCGCAGCCTTGCGCGGCTTGCAAGGCCGCCGTGAACTTGTACGAGTGGGCCGGGACGACGCGGTCGTCGTGGTCTCCGGTCGTGACGAACGTCGGCGGATAGCAGGTACCCGGCACGACGTTGTGCACAGGGCTGTACTTCAACAACGTCTCGAACTGCTCGGGATCGTCGCTGGAGCCGTAGTCGCTCACCCACGCCCAACCGATCGTGAATTTATGGAAGCGCAGCATGTCCAGCACGCCCACGGCCGGAAGGCAAGCGCCGAACAAGTCGGGGCGCTGCGTCATGCACGCGCCGACGAGCAAGCCGCCGTTGCTGCCTCCTTGAATGGCGAGCTTGTCAGGGCGCGTGACGCCCGAGATGACGAGGTGCTCGGCACAGGCGATGAAGTCGTCGAAGACGTTTTGCTTTCCGTGCACGGTGCCCGCTTCGTGCCACGTCTCGCCATACTCGCCGCCGCCCCGCAAGTTTGCCACGGCGAGCACGCCGCCCATCTCCAGCCACGGTAGGCGCGTCACGGCGAAGCTGGGCGTGAGCGAGACGCCGAAGCCTCCGTAACCGTACAGCAAGGTCGGACTCGAGCCGTCGAGCGCCAAGCCCTTCTTGTGCACGAGGAACATCGGGACGCGCGTGCCGTCCTTGCTGACCACGAATTCTTGGCGCGTCTCGTAGCGCGAGGCGTCGAAGGGCATCGCAGGCGTTTCGAGCGCGGTCGCTTCTCCCGCCGCGAGGTCGAGGCGATACGAAGTCGTCGGGAAGAGAAAGGAGGCGAAGCCGAAGAAAGCCTCGGACTCGTCGGGCTCGGTGTTGACGGTCGTCACGGTGCCGAGGGCGGGCAATTCGACGTCGGCCACGAAGGCACCCCGGCGGGTAAAGCGGCGCAAGCGGTGCGTCGCGTCCGCCTCGTAAAGCGCCAAGAGCTCGCCTTGCGCCAAGTCGACGCTCACCAACTTGTGCTCGCTTTCGGCGATCACGTCCTGCCAGCCTCGCTCGGGCCGCGTCACGTCGATCGACACGAGCTTTCCGAGCGGAGCCTTCGCGTCCGTCTGCACGTAGAACGTACTGCCGTCGCTTCCGACGAACGCGTACATCGCTTCGAACGACGACACGAGCTCCACGAAGTCACCAGTCGACTCGAGGGGACGAACGGCGAGGAGGCTCTTCGGGCTCGTGCCCTTCCACGTCGTCAAAACGAGGTAGCGACCGTCGTGCGTGACGCTCGCGTGAAAGCCGCGCTCGGGATCGTCGGGACGCTCGTACACGAGCTCGTCTTGCGCTTGAGGCGTGCCGAGACGGTGCAAGTACAACTGCTGCCCGTAGTTCGCGCTCGTCAGCGCTTCTCCTTCGCTCGGCGCGGGGTAGCGACCGTAATAAAAGCCGCTCGCGTCAGGCAACCACGCCGCCCCGCTGAACTTGCTGAGCTCGAGCTTGTCGGGCAGGTCCTCACCCGTCTGGACGTCGCGCACGAACCACGTCTGCCAATCCGATCCTCCTTGGCTGACGGCGTACGCGAGAAATCGTCCGTCTCGGCTCACCGAGAGGTTGCGCAGCGACGCCGTGCCGTCGTCGCTGAATCCGTTCGGGTCGAGAAGTTCGCGTTCACCGCGCTCGTCGGAAACGAACAGGACGTCCTGATTCTGCAAGCCGGTGTTCTTGAAGCGGAAGAGCTTGCCGCCGCGTCGCCACGGCACGCCGTTCCTCGGGTAGTTCCACAACGCCGTGAGGCGTTCGCGCAAGCGGTCCCGCTCGGGAATGCCAGCGAGGTACGCGAAGGTGAGGCGATTTTGCGCTTCCACCCACGCTTTCGTCTCGGCGCTGTTGGGATTTTCGAGCGGGCGGTAAGGATCGGGGATGGTGGTGCCGTGGTAGTCGTCGACCTGGTCGCCACGCGGCGCGGAGGGATAGGGAAGGCGGGTGATCGTCACCCGCCCAGCATACAGGCGGACGCCAAACGAGCCGTGCGTGAACGACTGAGGGGTCGTTCACGCACGGCTCGTTTGGCGTCAGACTTCTGCGAAAGCCTTGAAGTTCGCGGCTTTGTCGTGCAGACCCATGCGCTCGTACGTCTCGCCGAGCTTCAAGGCGAAAAATTGAATGGCCTGCGCGTCTTCGCGGCGCTCGGCAGCTTCGAGACACTGGCGGTAATGCAGGACGGCGAGGTGCAAGGCGCCTTCGGTAGAGGCGCGCTCGGCGCGGCAGTGACACAAACGCAGTGCAACGATGTCGAGCGGGGGGCGTTCCATGAGCAACCCAAGTGTAGGCGTGCGTGCTGCTTCATGACTGCGAGTTAACGCAGTTTTACTTTTCAAACCGTATTCATTAACCTTGCGCGCCTTCGTGTAAGACTTCGTGACCAGCGAAATGGCTCGACGTTCAACAGTTTTTTAGGTCTCAACGCCGATGAGCGGCGATCAACAAGCCGCCGCCCGCCGCGAGGTACAGCAAGTTGGGCGCCCACGCGGCGAGAGCCGGGTCGAGCGCGCCTTGCTCGCCCATCACGCGAAAGACGCTGGACGTCGCGTAGTACGCGAAGGTCAACAGCACCACCCACACGAAGCCGACGCTCGTGCCACTACGAAACGAGAAGAGCGCCAGGGCCACCCCGAAGAACGCGAAGGCCAGAGCGGCGAGCGGCTGCGCGAACTTGCGTTGCAGCGCCGTCGCCTCCAAGTAGGCCACTCCGCCGTTCTTCTTGACTTCCGTGATGCGCGTTCGTAACTCGGCGAGCGACAAGTTCACCGGGGCGAGCGAGGAATTGCCGACTTGCAAGTTCGCTTGAAGGTCCTGCACGGGCAAATCGACGGACGAGAACGTCATGATCATGATGGGTTGCGCGCCTTGGTACGTGACACGCTGACCGTCCTCGAGGCGCAGGGTTCCCGTCTTGAGATCGACGCGTCCGCGTGCCGCCGTGAACACTTCCTTCGGCGGCCCGCCTTCCTCGGTCTGCACGATCCGCACGCCTTCGAACCGCCCGTCGTCCAGCACGCGGTCGAAGCTGTAAGCGCGGCCGAGGGCGTCGCGCAAGACGGTCTTCGCTTGATCCAAACCCAGCACGCGCGGATTGTCGAGCAGGATCTCGCGGCCCGTCTGCTGAGCTTGGACGGCGGCGCGCGGCACGAGCGTCTCGCCGTTGAGGAAGCTCAGGACCGCGACGAGCAGCGCCAAACCCAACAACGGCCACAACAGCCGCGTGGCGGAAAAGCCGCCGGCGGACAAGCCCTTGAGCTCCGAATCGGACGCGAGCCGTGACAAGCCCAGCAGCACGGCGAACAGCAATCCGAGCGGCAAGCCCGTCGAGAGCCCGAGCGGCACGGCATACGCGGCGAGTTGCGCGACGAGCAGCGGCGCCGCTCCCTTCGCAATGAGCGGTGCGAGAACGTCGTACAACGCGCCCAGCAAAAAGAACAAAATCACGGCGACCGTACCCCCCGCGAGCAGCGGCAGGATCTCGGCGAGGACGTAGCGTGTGACGCGCGTCATCGCAGCCTCCACGACATGCCGAGCGCGAAGAGGAGCAGCAGCACGCTCGGAAGCCAAGCCGCCGTCATCTCGGAGATCGAGCCGACCCGGACGAGCTGTGGCATGAGGCTCCACACGATGTACGTTCCGAGGATCAGCAGCACCACGCTCGCGAAGGCCCACGCGCGATTAGGCAGCAGCAATCCGAGGGCGCCCGCCGCGAGCGCGAATCCCAGCGCGGCGAACGGATCGGCGAAGCGTCGGTACAACTCGAAGCGCGCGGCGCGCAGATCGCGCACGTCTTGCGACGTGTCGGCGGCCTTGGCGCGTAACTGCGCGAGGCCGAGTTGCTCGGGAGGCTTGGTGGCGGGCCGCAAGACGTCGCCTTGCTTGAATTCACGCGGCTGCGGCACGTACGTCGGGGATCCGCCGTCGCGCGTCTCCCAATACCCGTCGAGCGTCCACGTCTGGCGAGCCGCGTCCCACGAGCCGGTGGACGCGGTGTACGTCACGCCCGTCTGCTGCACGAGGATTCCTTGCAGCAAAGCTTTGGTGGCGACCTTGGGATCGGTCTGGACGGTGCCCGCGTAAAAGAACGAATCGCCTTCGCGGTGCGCGTAGCGTTTCTCGTTGGGCACTTGCGGCACCGAGTTGTACATGCGGTACCAAGCCGAGAGCATGCGAACGTTGCTGTCGGGCGCGATGACGTTCGCGTTGACGAACGTCAGGCCGGTCACGACGAGGCCGATGACTCCGAGCGGCCACAGCATGCTGAGAGGGCGGACACCCGCCGCCGCGATCGCCTTGAACTCGCTGTCCTTCGCCATGCGTCCGAACGCGATGAGCACCGCGAACACGACGGCGGCGGGAAGGATGCGCCCGAGAATCGTCGGGAGGTAGTTCACGTAGAACTCCAAGGCAAGCAGGGGCGGCGTTTGGCTGCGTAGCATGAACCCCGCGATGGTGCTCATGAGGTCGGTCGTGGAAAGCAGCAGGAAGAGGAGGAAGCCGACCGCGTACAGCGGCACGACTTCACGGGCGATGGACCAGGCGAGCCTCGGCACGCCCGACATTTTAGAGTGCCGAAGATGAAGAGTGCTGCGCGAATCGCGCGCATACGCGTCGGCCTAGACTGTCGTCATGCCCGACAAGGACTTTCTGAGGCGGCGCAACGAGGCGTGGCGGAACTTGCGCGAAGCGAAGCCCGACACGCCCGAATTCGAGACGGCCTTACGAGACTTGCAGCGTCTCATCGCTTGGCCGAGAAACCGCATCCTGGCGGGGTTGGGATGGACGCCGGACGAGTCGATTCAAGACGGTTGAATCCACTGAGGCTCGGGCTCGATGCCTTCGGCCGGAGCCTTTCCGGGCTCCAAGCCGGAGTTCGCGGTCGTTTGCACGGGGCGCAGCGTCATGTCGCGGTCGCACGTCATCTGGCACGACAAGCGCGCCGTACCCAGCAATCCCTTGCTTTCCAGCACGGCACGCTCGGCGACCGTCATTCGCTCGGGTTCGCCGCTCGTGAACTCGACGCGGCACGTCGTGCAGCGAGCCTGCCCGCCGCAGCGATGCAAAATGTCCACGCCCGCGCGCTCCAAGGCGAGCACGAGGCGCACGTCTGATTCGACTTCGAAGCTTCCGTATCCAGCCACGTCAAGGGTCGGCATGCCGAGGAGTGTACGCCGCGCGACACCTCCACTTCCTTTCTGAATGCCACACAATCGCTGGCTGAAGCTTCCTCTATGCCGCGTAGAACCCGCCGAGCCTCGTCGTTCTCTACGCTCGGAACATGACGTCACGCACGGAATTGCTGCAAGAAGAGTACTTGCGTCGAGAAGGCGAGAAGGCAGGCGAGTTCCGGTACTTCTATCCTGACGGAACCGAGCTCGCGGACGAGGCGGCGCTCGCGCGCATCGCGAAACTCGCCGTGCCGCCCGGCTACACGGACGTGTTCGTGTCGCCCGACCCGGACGCGGAATTGCAAGCGTTCGGCCGCGACGCGGCGGGGCGGTTGCAGTACCGCTACCATTCCGATTTTCTCCAGGAAGGCGCGACGCGCAAGTGGAAGCGCCTCGCCCAGTTCGCGCGCGCCCTGCCGCAAGTTCGGCAGCTCACGAGCGCCGACCTGCGCCGCCCGGGCTTGCCGAAGCGCAAGGTGCTCGCGCTCATGACGCGCGTGCTGTACGTCGCGCACTTTCGCGTCGGGTCCGAGGAGTACGCCGCGAAGAACAAGACGTTCGGCCTTTCGACATTGCACGAACGGCACGTGAAGGTGAACGGGAAGGTCGTGGAGTTCAAGTTCAAAGGCAAACACGGCATTTGGCAGCACAAGGCGACCACCGACGCCACCCTCGCCGCGAATGTTCAAAAGATCCTCGACTTGCCCGGCAAGCACTTGTGGAAGTACGTGGACGAGGACGGGGCGGTCGTTCGCTTGAAGTCGGGCGACCTCAACGCGTACTTGCGTGACGTGATGGGGCCGTTCACGGCCAAGGACTTTCGCACGTGGGGAGGCACGCTTCTCGCCGCCGAGTACCTCGCCGAGGCGGGCGTCGCCGACAGCGAGCGCGAGGCGCGCAAAGTCGTCGTGGCTTGCCTCAAGGCGGTCGCGGAGGATCTCGGCAACACTCCGGCGGTCGTGCGGGCGCACTACGTCTGCCCCGTGATTTTCGACCGCTACTTCGAAGGCAAGGTGCTCGACGACTACGAGCCGCGCACGTCGCGCGAACAAGCCAACGCCCTCGAGGGACTGTCCCGCTCCGAACAAGCGCTGGCGCGCATGCTCGACGAGGAGTTCAAGCCCAAACGTCGCGGCCGCAAACTCGTGGTGCCAAGCGAGCAGGCCGCCGACTGATCGTCGAGAGCGGCCTCAAGGGAAAAGGCGGAGTGGCTGAAGGTGAGTCGGAAGGCCCCGTCATTCGCGGCGGGGTTTCGGCGACAGGCCGCTCCTGGAAACGTGCGGGGCCGAGTTCGCTTCGCCCACCATTCGGCAACTTTCCAACAGCAGCGCTCCCGCGCCACGTCACCTACTCGGTTCGCCGCGCCAATCGAGAAGGTGGTCGTGTTGGCGTCGCCGCTTGCTCGGGCGCGTCTATCCTCGCCGCGCTGAACCGACTCCTCTCAAGGCCGACGAGCCTGAACCGCTCCTGAACGCTTCGCCGCCGCTTGCGGCACGAGTTGACCGATCGCCGTGTTGATCCACTCGAAGGCCGCCGGGATGTCCGAGAGGGTGTTGACGGTCTTTGCCGATCCGTGGTTCATGAACGCGTACACGATGTGCTCGCCGCTCGGAAGCTCCAGGTAACCCGTCATCGTGAGAATGCGCCATCCGCTGCCACCCTTGCCCCCGAAGTACGAGAACGGGCCGAAGGCGCGCTTTTCGCAGCAGCCGAGCTTGAGCGTGTCGCGCAAGAACTCTTGCGCGCCGAGCGAGAGGCCGCTCTTGAGATGCTCGTGAGCGAGGAGCGTGGCGAACTCGAAGGGCGTGGAGGCGTTTTGAGTGTCGCGGTCGATGTCGGGCGAGTACACCTTGCTCGCGAAGTAGCGGTCCAGCGCCGACTCCACGGTGTTCGCCTGAAGCGTCTTGGCGGTCGCGTCGAGGGAACGGGCGAGCTTGAGCTGCTCTTCGCGTGGCGCGCTCGCGAAACGGGCGGCGGCGTTCTTGAGGTTCTCACGTGGAAACTCCTTGCTGAGGCCCGCCTGCGCGGTCCACCACGTCTTGGTGGGGAGCAGAAGCCTCGTGCGGCACAACCCCAGCTCGTCGGCGAGCAGTTGTGGCTTCTCGAGGCCGATGCGGCGATGCAAGAGGTCCGTCGCGGTGTTGTCGCTGCGCGAAATCATGAGGCGCAGCAGGGTCGCGACATCGTTCGCTCCCTTCGGAAAGGCGCCGAGGCTGCGGTTGGCGTCGTCCGTGACGAGCCGATCCGAGAGCTTGAGGCGTCCCGCGTCCACTTCGCGCAGCACCGCCCACAGCAACGGGCCCTTGTACGAACTCGCGAGGGGAAACTGCGCGTCCGCGTTGCGCACGATCGCTCGAAGAGGCTGGGCGGTGACAGGATCGATGACGGCCACGTACAGGCCGAGTTCTCCCGTGAGGTTCTTGGCGGCGGGTGCGCTCAAGGTCAAAACGCCCGTACGACTCGTGACGCACGCCGTTGCTGGCGTGGACGCCGTCGCGTTCAGGACGCCCGGTCCGAGGTCGACTACGAGTCGCGCGCCTTCCGGCGAGGTGCCCGTCCCGGCGATCAGCGAAACTTGGAAGGCGCCGTTCAGCGGAAGGAACGTCTCGATGGTCCACACCGACCCGCTGCCTTCGCTCGAGAGCCGAGCGGATTTCACTTCGCGGCTCGTGACGGCGGGCGCCTCGCTCAAAAGCGTGTCGAACACGATCCTCAGGCCGTTCGACGTTGGCTCGACGCGGTAAGTCGGTGACGTGATCGGCAGATCGAGAACGAGACGGGTGTAGCCGTCGTGCTGCCCGACACGTTGCGTGACGGCGACGGCACTGGGGGCGGCGACGGGAGGCGTGGGGGTCGTGGCCGAAGCGACGGACAACAGCAGCGCGGTAAAGACGAGGTGAAGATGACGCATGTTGAGTCTCATCATGCCTCACGCGTCGTCGAATCGACATGAAAAAATCCGGCTCGGAGAAGAGCCGGATTCGTCGACGCCGTGCGTCAGAGAATTTGGATGTTCTCGGGAAGGCGACGCAGCGCCTTCGTGGAAATCCACACGCGCTTGACTTCGCCGTCCACGAGGACGGTCTTCTTTTGCAAGTTCGCGTGCTGACGACGCTTGGAGATGCCCGTGGTCTTGCGACCCACGCCACCTTGCGCCTTGGCTTTACCGCGTCGAGTGACGCTGTTCACGACCATGCTGCTCTTGCCCGTAACGAAGCACTTTTTCGCCATAGTTCTCACTCCTTGCGCCCGCTGACGAGTAGGGGCCAACCTTTGCCGCGAGGGCAACCAAGGGGAAAGTGTATCAGATTTGGTGCTGTTTGTCTCGCCTCGGCTCTCGATGCTCTGCCTGCCGCCGCGTCGCAAGGTTGGCGTCATTGACTTCTTAATGCAATTGCGTTATCAATATCGCGATTGGCGTTCGCCGAAGGAGTTTCCATGCGCCCCCTGCCTATCCTCACCCTGCTGCTGCTGAGCGCGGCCGCCGCGCAAAGCGCTCCGCTTCGCGTGGTCGCGACGTTCAGCATCCTCGGCGACTTCGTCCGGGTCGTCGGCGGCAAGCGCGTGAACGTCAGCAACCTCGTTCCCCCGAACGCGGACGTCCACACCTTCCAGCTCAGCACGGGCGACATTCGGGCGCTCGCCGGAGCGCGCGTCGTCTTTCAAAACGGCTCGGGCTTCGAACCTTGGTTCGAGCAGCTTCGCAACACCGTCGACTCGAAGACGCGCGTCGTCATCCTCACGAACGGCTTGTCGCTTCGAAGCGCCTCCGGTGGGCAGGGACGCGCCGACAAAGATCCGCACGCGTGGTGGAATTTGGACAACACGGCGCGCTACGTCGACAAAATTCGAGACACTTTGACGTCCCTCGATTCGGCGGGCCGATCGGTGTACGCATCCAACGCCGCCGCGTACGTCAAGCGACTTCGCGACCTCGATGCCTACGCCAAGCGCAAGGTCGCCACGTTGCCCGCCGCGCGACGTCTGCTCGTCACGAACCACGACGCCCTCGGCTACTTCGCCGACCGCTACGGCTTCAAGCTCGTCGGCGAAGTCTTCCCGGGACGTGGGACCGAGCAGGAGCCCAGCGCCCGTGAAACTGCCCGGCTCATCGACGCCATCGGCAAGACGGGCGTGAAGGCTATCTTCACCGAGAACACCGTCAATCCGCGCCTCGCGCAGAACATCGCCCGAGAGACGGGGGCGAAGATCGCGCCGCCCCTGTACACCGACGCGCTCGGTTCGAGCGGTTCGAGCGGCGACACGTTCCTCAAAGCCTTTCGCTTCAACGTCGACACGATCGTGAGCGCCCTCAAGTGACCGCCGCGTCCGCTCTCGGCACCGAATTGTTCGCCGCGCGCGATCTCGGCGTTCGCTACGGATCACATGTGGCGCTCGAGCACGCCACGCTCTCGCTTCACCGTGGAGAGTGCGTCGCCATCATCGGGCCGAACGGAGCAGGGAAGAGCACGCTGCTCAAGGCCCTGCTCGGCCTCGTACCGACGAGCGACGGCACCCTCGCCTTCGACGCGGCGATCGCCGCCAAGCCGCGCGACGCCATCGCGTACGTGCCTCAGCAGCAGACTCTGGACTGGACGTTTCCCCTCACGGTGTGGGACGTCGCGATGATGGGCCGCACCGGACGCCTCGGCTGGCTGCGCTTGCCTCGCGGGCGCGACCGCGAGATCGTGAAGGACGCGCTGACGGCGACGGGAGTGCTGAACCTCGCGCGACGGCCCGTCTCCGACCTCAGCGGCGGCCAGCGCCAGCGCGTCCTGCTCGCGCGCATGCTGGCCCGCGAAGCGGACTTGCTGCTGCTCGACGAACCGCTCACCGGGGTCGACGCGGCGACCGGCGCGAAGGTAATGGCCTTGCTGCGCGAGCAGGCCGAGCGAGGTCGTGGCGTGCTGCTCGTCACGCACGACTTGGAGGAGGCCGCCCGCTGGGCCGACCGACTCGTGCTCGTCAACCGCCGCGTAGTCGCACAGGGCATCCCGAGCGAGGTGTACACGCCGAGCAACGTCGAAGCGACCTTCTCCAGCAGCCACCTCGGTCACACGCACGCGGAAGCTTGAGGTCGGCGTGAACTGGCTGCTCGAACCCCTTCACTACGAGTTTTTCACGCGGGCCCTGCTCGGGGTCACGCTCGTGTCCGTCATGTGCGCCGTTATCGGCGTGTACGTCGTGCTGCGCGGCTTGTCGTACATCGGGGACGCGATGAGCCACGCGGTCTTTCCGGGAATCGTCGCGGCGTTTTTGCTGAAGACGAACTTGCTGCTCGGCGCGGTCGTCGCGGCGGTCCTGACGTCGCTCGGCATCGGCTTCGTGTCGAACCGCAGCGGTTTGAAGCAGGACAGCGCGATCGGGATCGTGTTCGTGGGAATGTTCGCCTTGGGCGTGGCCTTGCTGTCGCGCGCCCAAACTTACGCCGTGGACCTGGCGAACTTCCTCGTCGGCAATCCTCTCGGTGTGTCCCGCGCCGATCTGCTGACTTCCGCCGGGGTCACGGCCCTCATCGCCTGCGTGCTTGCCGCGTTTCACAAGGAACTCGTGCTGCTCGCCTTCGATCCGACGGAAGCGCGCGCCATCGGCCTGCCCGTGTCGCGGCTCAACAATCTGCTGCTGGTCCTGATCGGACTCGTCGTGGTGCTGACGATTCAACTCGTCGGAACGACCCTCTCGGTGAGCTTGCTGGTGACGTCTTCGGCGACGGCTCGTCTGCTGACGCGCGGATTGCGCTCGATGATGCTCGTGGCGGCGTTGCTGGGCGTCTCGGCGGGCGCGGTGGGTCTTTACGCGTCGTACTACCTCGATCTCGCTCCGGGCGCGACGATCGTCTTGGCGAACACCGTGATGTTTCTGCTCGTTTTGCTGACGCGCCGCAAAGCTTAACGAGAATTTGGTTTCGCATCACAAAATATTAGATTTAGGCATGCCTAAAATAGATCATGTCGCGCCGCCTTCTCTCCCACGCGGCCGAGGACTACCTCAAACACCTCTACCTCCTCGGTCAAGACGGTAAAGTCAGCACCCAAGCGCTCGCCGAAGCCCTCGACGTCACGCCCGCCTCGGTCACCGGGATGCTGCGCAAGCTCGCCGAGCAACACCTCGTCACGCACGCCTCCTACCAAGGCGCGAGCCTCACGGTGGAAGGCGAACGCATCGCCTTGGAGATCTTGCGCCACCACCGCCTGCTCGAACTCTACTTGCACCGCGCGCTCGGCTACGCCCTCGACGAAGTGCACGACGAAGCCGAGAAACTCGAGCACGTCATCAGCGAGGACTTCGAAGCGCGCATCGCCGACTGGCTCGGCCATCCGACCCACGATCCGCACGGCGATCCCATCCCGAGCTCCACCCTCGAACTGCCGCCGTCGGACTCGCAACCTCTCGGCAGCCTCGCCGTCGGCGAAAACGCCTTCGTGCGGCGCATTCCCGACGAAACCCTGCTGCTGCGCTCCCTGATGTCGAGCGGCCTCACGCCGAGCGCGAGCGTCACCGTCCTGCGCCGCGAGGAAGGACTCGGAACGCTCACCGTTCGCATCGACGGCGTCGAACGCACCCTCGCCCTCACCATCGCCGACCGCGTCCTCGTCACGCCCGCCGCCGTGCGCGAAGGCGGGGTGGGCGCGTGATTCTCTCTCGTCGTCGAGAACGCGGGCCCAAAGTTCCCCTCGGCGCGCGCCTCGCCTTTCTCGGCCCCGCCCTCGTCGCGTCCGTGGCGTACATGGACCCGGGCAACTTCGCCGCGAACATCTCCGGAGGCGCCGCCTTCGGCACGGCCCTCGTGTGGGTCGTGGTCGCCGCGAGCCTCATGGCGATCCTCGTGCAGATTCTGTCGGCGAAGCTCGGGCTCGCCACCGGCGCCAGCCTTCCCGAACTCATTCGCGACACGTGGCCCGACTGGGCGTCGAAACTCTACTGGGCGCAAGCGGAACTCGTCGCGATGGCGACGGACCTCGCCGAGTTCCTCGGGGCGTCCATCGCGCTGCAACTGCTGCTGCACTGGCCGCTGTGGCTCGGCGCGATCGTCACCGCCGTCTTCACCTTCGCCCTGCTCGCCGCGCAAGGCCGCAAAGGACGCGTCCTCGAAATCGTCGTGGGCGCCTTCGTGGGCTTCATCGCGCTGTGCTACGTCGTCGAACTCGCCCTCTCGCACGGTGCGAGCGCCGTCGCGCGCAGCCTCTTGCCGCACGCCTTGCCCGACGGCGCGTTGCTGCTCGCCGTCAGCATCGTCGGCGCGACCGTCATGCCGCACGTCATCTACCTCCACGGCGCCCTCACGAAAACGCGGCACACCACGCCCGCCCAAGCCAAGAGCGCCGGGCTTCTCAACGCCGTCAGCGTCACGGTCGCCCTCTTGATCGCGGGGTTCGTGAACGTCGCGATGCTCGGCGTGAGCGCCGCCACCTTCCACGCGACCGGCCACAACGACATCGCCGATCTCGCGACCGCCTACCATACCCTCACGCCGTTGCTCGGCGGTTTCGCCGCGACCGTCTTCGGCGTCGCGCTGCTCGCGTCGGGCCTCTCGTCGAGCGTCGTCGGCACGCTCGCTGGGCAGATCGTCATGGAAGGCTTCACGGGCTGGAAAGTTCCACTTTGGCTGCGCCGCCTCGTGACGCTGCTTCCAGCCGTCGTCGTGATCCTGCTCAACGTCGACCCGACGCGCGCCCTCGTGTGGTCCCAAGTCGCCCTCAGCTTCGGCATTCCCTTCGCCCTCGTGCCCCTGCTGATCTTCACGAGCCGCTCCAAGCTCATGGGCTCGCTCGTGAACACGCGTCTCGTCACGCTGCTCGGCGCGGTCGCCGCCCTGCTTGTGATCGGCCTCAACGTCGCGTTCCTGGTGCAACTGTGAATCGGGTGCGGCGATGAAAAGGACTTTGCTGCTGCTGCCACTCCTGACCGGTTGCGCCGCCACCGTGGCCGAAGAGGACTTGTCACAGCGCCGCATGCGCGTCACGACGACCGTCAACATGCTCACGGACGTCGTTCGGCAAGTCGGCGGGAAGCGCGTGACCGTCACGGGCCTCATGGAACCCGGCGTGGATCCCCACTACTACAAGGCGTCCGCCGGAGACGTCCGCACGCTCGCCAAAGCCGACGTCACCTTTTACGTCGGCCTTCACCTCGAAGGCAAGATGAGCGAGATCCTGGAGCGCATGGACCGCTTCCACCCGACCTTCGCCGTCGGCGAGGCCATTCCGACGAACCGTCTGCACCGCGTCGCCAGCGGCGTCGATCCGCACGTGTGGTTCGACGTGAGCTTGTGGAAGTACACGGTCGGCGCGGTGCGCGCGGGCTTGACGAAGATGGACCCCGCCAGCGCTTCTTACTACGCGAACAACGCACGCCGCTATCTCGCCGAGCTGTCACGCCTCGACACTTGGGTGGAGTCGGAACTCGGCCGCATTCCCAAGGCGCGCCGCGTCCTGATTTCCGCCCATGACGCCTTCGGCTACTTCGGAGAGCGCTACGACGTCGAAGTGCGCGGCTTGCAAGGCATCTCCACGGTCGCCGAGGCAGGCACGCATGACGTGCGCGGCCTCGCCGCCTTCATCGCCGAACGCGAAATCGGCGCGATCTTCGTGGAGTCCAGCGTGCCGAGACGCAACGTCGAAGCGGTACGCCAAGCCGTCCTCGCCCGCGGCCACGACGTCGAGATCGGCGGAGAGCTCTTCACCGACTCCGCCGGTGCCGAAGGCACGCCCGAAGGCACCTACGTCGGCATGATTCGTCACAACGTCGAACTTCTCGTGAAGGCCCTTCGATAGGGGAGCTGATGACCACCTCCATGAACACCGTACTGACCGCCGCACCTCTCGACGTGCGCGACCTCACCGTCGCGTACCGAGACACGCCCGTACTGCGAAACATCCACCTCTCCTTTCCGGCAGGGCAATTGTGCGCCATCGTCGGCCCGAACGGCGCGGGAAAGAGCACGCTCATCAAGGCGGCCCTCGGGCTCGTGCCGCTCGCGGCGGGCCGCGCCTTGTTCTTCGGACAAAACCTCAAGGTCGCGCGTCAACGCGTCGGGTACGTGCCTCAACGCGGCAGCGTCGACTGGGATTTCCCGACGTCCGCCCTCGACGTCGTCACGATGGGTCTTTACGGCCGCCTCGGATGGATTCGCCGCCCGGGCCGACACGAGCGCGACGTGGCGATTGCATGCCTGGAACGCGTCGGACTCGCCGACTTCGCGGCGCGTCAAATCTCCCAACTGTCCGGCGGTCAGCAGCAACGGGTGTTCCTCGCGCGGGCCTTGGCACAAGACGCCGACTTGTACTTCATGGACGAGCCGTTCGCGGGCGTCGACGAGCCTACCGAAAAGGCGATCTTCGAGGTACTGCGCGATCTGCGCGCGTCGGGCAAGACGGTCATCGTCGTGCACCACGACCTCGAAACGGTTCGCGACTACTTCGACTGGGTGGCCCTCCTCAACGTCTCCGTCATCGCGAGCGGCCCCTTGCCCACCGTGTTCACGCCCGAAAACCTCCACGCGACGTACGGCGAGCGCGCCCGCCTCTCGTTTCTGCGCGAGGCCGCCGATGATTGACGTCCTCACGGACTACACCTTGCGCAACGTCACCCTCGGCGCGGCCCTGCTCGGCGTGGTAGGCGGCGTTCTCGGGAGCTTCGCGGTGCTGCGCCGCCAAAGCCTCATCGGGGACGCGCTCGCGCACGCGGCGCTGCCCGGCATCGTCCTCGCGTTTCTCGCGACGGGCGCCAAGGCCGCCTTGCCCCTCCTGCTCGGCGCAGGCGTCGCGGGCTGGCTCGGCTCGCTCGCCGTGATCGCCATTCTGCGCGTTACGCGGCTCAAGGAAGACGCGGCCCTCGGCGTGGTCCTCTCGGGCTTCTTCGGCTTCGGCATCGCCTTGCTGACCTTCGTGCAACACTCGGGCCGCCCGAACCAAGCGGGCCTCGACGCCTTTCTCTTCGGACAGGCGGCGACGATCGTGGCGTCGGACGTCACGACCTTCGCCGTGCTGGGCGGCTTGGCCCTGGGCATCGTCGCGCTGCTGTACAAGGAGTTCAAGCTGCTGTCCTTCGATTCCGACTTCGCCGCGAGCCTCGGGCTGCCCACGGGTGTCCTGGGCGCCCTCTTGACGAGCCTCACCGTCCTCGCCGTCATGATCGGCTTGCAGACCGTCGGGGTCGTGTTGATGGCGGCGATGCTGGTCGCGCCCGCCGCCGCCGCTCGGCAATGGACGGACTCGCTGTCGAAGATGTTGCTGCTCGCGGGGGCCTTCGGGGGCGCGTCGGGCTTTTTCGGCGCGGCGATCTCCGCCACGCGCGACGGCCTGCCGACCGGACCACTCGTGATCCTCGTGGCGACGGGCATCGCCCTCGCATCGCTGCTGTTCGCTCCTCTGCGCGGCGTCGTTCCTTCGCTGCGTCGCGAGAAACGCGCCCGCGCCCGCGTCCGCTCCGAGGTGACGTCGTGAGCGTCGACGCGATCATTCTCGGCACGGCGATTCTCGTGGCGCTCGCCACGGCACCGCTCGGCGTGTTTCTCGTGCTGCGCCGCCTCGGCCTCATGGCGGACGCCATTTCGCACGCCGTCCTGCCGGGCATCGTCCTGGCGTTCTGGCTCACGGGCGGATCGTACTCCACCTTGCCGAACTTGCTCGGCGCGGCGTTCGTCGGATTGCTGACCGTCACGCTCGTCGAACTGCTCGCGAAAACCGGGCGGGTGCGAGGCGACACCGCGATCGGCTTGGTCTTCCCGGCGTTGTTTAGCTTCGGCGTGCTCGCCGTCTCGCTGTACTACCAAAACGTCCACCTCGACCTCGACGCCGTTTTGTACGGCGAAATCGCCTACACGCCCTTCAACGACTTCATCGTGGGCGACCGGAATGTCGGGCCCGCCAGCCTGTGGATTCTCGGCGCGCTCGCCCTCGTGAACTTCGCCTTCGTGGGCCTGCTTTACAAAGAGCTCAAAGTCTCCACCTTCGACGCCTCGCTCGCCGCCTCGCTCGGCTTCGCGCCCGCCTTGCTGCACTACCTTCTCATGGCGCTCGTGTCCATGACGACCGTCGGCGCTTTCGAGGCGGTCGGCGCGATTCTCGTCATCGCCTTCCTCATCGTCCCCGCCGCGACGGCCTACCTCCTCACGCGCCGATTGTCGAGGATGCTGCTCCTCACCGTGCTCGTCGGCGCGGTCGCCTGCGTCGTCGGCTACGCCGCGGCGATCTTCGTGGACGCCTCGATCAGCGGCGCCATCGCCACGGTTCTCGGCTTGCAGTTCGCCCTCGCCGCGCTGCTCTCACCGCACGGCGGCGTCCTCACGACCCTCGTTCGCCGCCGCGCCGGGTGGCAAGCCAAGTCGCGCCCCGAGAAGCGCGCGGGCCTCCACTGAGTCTCCCGGCGCGTCCTGGCGCGCTTTCAAGGCAACGGCGCTTGCTTCCCGGCGACCTGTAGCCGACCTCCTAGCGTTCGCGGCACGCCAAACCTCAAGCTGAGCGCGTGCGACCACTTCTTCTCGCCGTGCCCCTGCTGCTCGGGGCCGCCGCCGCGCAAAGCGCCGCGCCGCTTCCGTCCCTGCCGCCCGCCGCGACCTTTCCTCTTCGCATCGACATCATGAGCCAGCGCAGCTACCCTGGCAGCGACCTCGTCATCGAGCAGACGCTGAGCTCGGGCGTGAACTACAAGCGTTACATCGCGTCGTACCGCTCGGACGGCCTCAAAATCTACGGGCTCCTCACCGTTCCGAACGCCGCCGTCCCGAAAGGCGGTTTTCCCGGCCTCGTCTTCATGCACGGGTACATCCCGCCGAACGTGTACCGCACGACCGAGCGTTACATCGCGTACGTGGACGCGTTCGCTCGGGCGGGCTTCGTGGTGTTCAAACCGGACTTGCGAGGCCACGGCAGTTCGCAAGGCGAAGCGCAAGGCGCGTATTGGCGGCCTGATTACACCATCGACACCCTCAACGCCTTCGCGAGCCTGCGCCGCTTCAAAACAGTGAATGCCGATCGCATCGGCATGTGGGGCCACTCGATGGGCGGCTACCTCACGCTGCGGGCCATGGTGCTCGACAAGCGCATCAAGGCGGGCAGCATTTGGGGCGGCGTCGTCGCGCCGTACAACGACATCCTCAACAACTGGCATCGCCGTGACGGCGGCGGTCCGCCGCCGAACTCGCCGTCACGGCGCACGCGAACGCAGATCCTCGAGACGTACGGCACGCCGCAAACGAATCCGAGCTTCTGGAACGCCATCTCGGCGAACTCGTACCTCGCGCGCTTGAACGGCCCCGTCGAGCTTCAGCACGCCATCGGCGACGCCACGGTTCCCGTCGCGTTTTCCCGCTCGCTCGCGACGGGTCTGCGCGCCGCCGGAAAAACGTACACCCTCTTCGAGTATCCGGGTGACGACCACAACATCAGCCGCAACTTGTCCACGGCCCTGCGGCGCTCCGTGGAGTTCTTCCGCCGAAGCCTCTAAGACTCCGGACTTACTTTTCTCGCTGCGGCGAGTGCTCTTCGGCCTTGACGGTCGCGCTGAAGTCCTTGGGCGACAACCGCGCGACCGCCAACCAGAAGTCCTCGAAGGTCCGCACGACTTCCAGGAACTCCGGAAGGCTCACCGGCTTCGGAATGTACGCGTTGGCGTGCAGGTTGTACGAACGCCAGATATCCGCTTCCGCTTGTGACGTCGTGAGCACGACCACGGGAATGTTGCGCAACCGCTCGTGGCTTTTGAGCTCTGCCAGCACTTCCAAACCGTTCATACGCGGCATATTGAGGTCGAGCAGCACCACGTCGGGCGTCGGCGCGTTCACGAACGAGCCCTGCTTGTACAGGAACTCCAAGGCTTCCACGCCGTCACGGGCCACGTGCACGCGATTCTCGACACGCGCTTCCTCGAAAGCGAGCTGAGTGAGCATCACGTCCGCTTCGCTGTCGTCCACCAACAGAATATCGATCATCAAAGAGTCCTTGAGGTGTCACGACCGCGTGAGTCCACGCGAGACGCCGACATGATACCTCAACTTTCGCTCAACCCTTCGTGACGTTTACGCCCTTGAAGTTCGCGGGTCGACGCTCCTTGAACGCCGCGAGACCTTCGGCGTGTTCAGCGCCGCTGCCGACGATTTCTTGCACGTGCGCCTCGTACTCCAGCGCCTCGTCGAGCGTGCTCGACATCGCCTTCGTGAGGGCGCGCTTCGTGAGACCGAGAGCCTTCACGGGCCGCGCGGCGAGCTTCTCGGCGTAGGCGCGAACGTCCTCCATGAACGACGCCGCCGGAAAGACCCGCTCGCACAGGCCGAGCCGCAAGCCCTCGGCGGCGTCCACGCGATCCGCGAACGCCATGAGCTCGAACGCCTTGTTGAAGCCCACGAGGCGCGGCAACGTCCACGTGCTGCCCGAGTCGGGAACGAGCGCGATGTTCGAGAACACCTCGATGAACACGGCGCTTTCCGACCACAAGCGAATGTCGCCCGCGAGCGCGAGGCTGGCGCCTGCTCCGGCCGCGACGCCGTTCACCGCCGTGACGATCGGCTTCTCGATAGAGCGCATCTTGCTCACGAGCGGATTGTAGGTGTGCTTGAGGTGCTCGGCGAAGCCCATGTCACGCGCCGAGACGTCACCGAGGTCTTGCCCCGCGCAAAAGCCTCGGCCCGCGCCTGTCAGGACAATCACACGCACGGCGTCGTCACGCTCGGCTTTCTTCAACGCGTCGAGCAATCCGAGCAGCAACGCGTCGTTGGCGGCATTGAGCTTGTCGGGGCGATTCATCGTGAGGGTCAGCACGCCTTCACGCAGGTCTTGCAGCACCACGCTTTCTTGCGTCATGCGTTCACCTTAGCAAACGACTCGAGCGAACGCCCGTTCGCAATCGAAGACGCCGTCTTGCGTCGCCACGAACCGTACGCGCACGTCGTGCGGCTCGAGGGGCACTTCATCCACCAGCAACTCCGTCCAAGTCACGCCGACCGTGGGAACGTCCCAGCCTGCCAGTAGGCGGTCGTAGAAGCCGCCGCCCGTTCCGAGCCGACCGCCGCGCCGATCGAAGGCGAGGCCGGGCACGAGCACGACGTCGGCCGCACTTTTCGGAAGGTCCGGCGTGCCGAGCGGCGGCTGCAGGATTCCGAATCGATCACGCTCCGTCGCGCTGCTCCACACGTGGACGGTCAGGGCTCGCCGCGGCGCCCAGATCGTTCGCGTCGTCAACAACTCGAACGCGCTCGACAACTCGCTGACGTCCGGCTCGCTCGGCAGGGCGCGGTACGCCAGCACCGTTCGCGCACCGCTGGCCTCCAGCCAGTCGGCGAGATGCGCCGTCAACGCGCTCGACGCGTCGGGCACCTCACGGCGCCGTTGGCTCGCCCAGGCGCGAAGCTCGGCTTTGGTCATCGATAGCGGGCGATGTCGCGGTTGTGCGCCGCGTAATTCGAGTTCACGCGAAACTCGCCCTTCAGGCCGTGCAGGAAGTACAACGCGCGCTCGCCATTCACGAGGCGCCGCGCGTTCAGCACCGACAGCAGCGCCGCCTGGCCGGGATTGTTGATCGGCCCTTGAGGCAAGCCCGGGCGAGTGTAGGTGTTGTACGGCGTGTCCTTCTGGAAGTCGCCGGCGAAGCGGTCGAGCTCGGGCAAGTCCTTGCCGAGGCCGTACGCGACCGTCGGATCCGACCCCAGCGCCATGCGGTCGTCGAGGCGATTGAGGAACACCCCGGCGATGGCGGGCATCTCCTCGTCGTTCGCCGCTTCCGCCTGGACCATGCTCGCGACCGTCACCCAGCCGTACACGTCGAGGCCGAGCTTCTTGGCCGCTTCGACGTGCTCGGGCGTGAACTCCTCGGCCATGCGCTGCACGAGCGCGCGCACCATCTCCTCGTTCGTCGCCTCGGGCCGAAACGGATACGTCGCCGGGAACAGGAAGCCTTCGAGGTTCCCCTTGGCGTACTCGCTGAGAGACGCGTCCTTCAAGGTAGCGAGGAGCGTGCTCGCATCGCCGAGCTTCGCCTTCGCGAAGATCTCCGGCAAGTCCTTCAGGCGCTTGCCCTCGGGAATCGTGACGAGCATGATGCGCGGTCGGCCTGGCCGCGCGAGGCTGTCGGCGACTTCGAAGGCGTCCATGCGCCCGTTCAAATCGTAGAGACCTTCCTTGAGCCCCGTGGCGGTTCCTCGAAAGCGCATCACGGCGCGCAACGCGTCCGCGCTCTTCACGATTTTCTTCGCTTGCAGCTGGTCGGCGACCGCTGGCAAGGTCGTGCCGGGCTTCACCTCCAACTCGAACTTGCCGCCTCCGGCGGGCCGCGTCATGTCGTAAGCGTAGTAACCCAGCCCGCCCGCCGCCACGACGAGCAGCAAGACGAACACCAGCACGAGCCGAACGAAGATTTTCAAAGGGAGGACTCCGACTTCGCAGTCTGACGGCTGCCCACCCCGTGACGCCTTAAGCGTGCCTTAAGATCGTCGTCCATCGGAGCGCGCGCGCCGAAGCGGCTCACCACCCAGCCGGACACGTCCGCCGCGCACCGCGCCGCCGCGATCGGCTCGCCGTAACATAGAAGGTGCCCCAGGAACGCGCCGCCGAACGCGTCGCCCGCGCCCGTCGCGTCCAAGAGCTGGTCGTCCGTCGCCGGAACGTGCACGGGGTCGCGGCCCGGCAAGCCGATCAAAGCGCCTTGCGCGTCGAGCTTCAACAATATCGTCGCCTTGGGAAAACGGTCGCGCAACCACGCCAGCATCTCGTACGGCTCGCTGCGTCCACTGAGGGCGAGCGCCTCGTCGGCGTTCGGCAGCAGCAAGTCGAAGCCGATCGCGTCCAAAAGCTTCAAGAAGTCGTCGCGCCCGAACGACTGGATCATCTGGAAGGACCCCGGATCGAGGCTGATGGTCGCGCCGCCCTCCTTCGCGATTCGCGCCGCTTCGAGCGCTGCGCCGCGAGGAGGATCCGCGAAGAGACTCCACGCGGTGAGATGCAGATGTCGCGCGCCAGCCAAGTCCGCCTTGGGCAACTCCTCGGGCATCAAAAACCAGTCGGCGCCTTGACCCGACAGCATCGCTCGCTGCCCCGACTGCTCGATGAGGGCCAAAATCACCCCGGTCCGATGCTCGTCCGACTCGATGACGCGCGGCGTCACGCCTTCCTCCACGAGCTCCAAACGCGCGAGCTCCCCGAAGGTATCGCGCCCGATCTTCCCGACGAAGGTCACGTCGTACCCCACGCGGGCCGCCCACACCGCGAGGTTCGCCGCGCTGCCTCCACCCGACAACTCCAAGCGGCCCGTGGTATCGCCGCCGGGCAAAATCACGGTGTCGGGCTTGGCGAGCACGTCCCACGCGAGGTCGCCGAGGGACACGAGGGGCGTGCAACGATCACTCCACATTCGCCGAAGTATAAAGCACGTTGCGCACGCGGGCCATGGTCGCCGCGACTTCCTGCGGCGTCGAACCGGTCACGTTGACGTGGCCGAGTTTGCGACCCGGCCGATTCTCCTTGTGGTACAAGTGCAGTCGCGCGCCGCTCAAACGCAGGATCTCGCTCCAATCCGGCTCCGCGCCTTCCCATCCCAAGACGTTCACCATGCCGCTCGGACCGCGCGGCGCGAAGTCCAGCATCGGCAAGTCCAGCACCGCCCGCACCTGCGCCTCGAACTGGCTCGGGCCCCCGCCGTCTTGCGTGAGGTGGCCTGAGTTGTGCACTCGCGGCGCGATCTCGTTCACGAGCAACTCCCCGCTTCGCAATTCGAAGAATTCCAAGGTGAGCAGCCCTTCCAGTTCCCACGCTTCGGCGACCGTTCGCGCGATTTCACGGGCGCGCGACGCCACGCTCGCTTCGCTGCTCGCGGGCCACACCGACTCGTGCAGGATGCCGTTCGCGTGACGGTTTTCCACCAAGCCCGAGAACGTCACTTCTCCGGACGGCGAGCGCGCGACCGAGACGCTCACCTCCCGCACGAAGTCCACGAGGCCCTCCAAGATGCTCGGCGCGAAGTTCATCGCCTTTCTCGCCACGCGCAACTCTTCCACGCTTCGCACGCGCGCCTGCCCTTTGCCGTCGTAGCCGAATTCCGCCGTCTTCACGATGCCCTGGCCGCCCACCGCCGCGAGCGACACGCTGTCGTCTTCCTCGCCGAGCACCACGAACGGGGCCGTTTCGATGCCGAGCGCGCGAACCGCGTTCTTCTCCAGCACGCGGTGACGGCTGATCTCGAACAACCGCGGCGCGGGTCGCACGGGCACGCGCCGCGTCAGGAACGCCAAGGCCTCCACGGGAACGTTCTCGAACTCCAGCGTCACCGCGTCGCACGACGCGAGGTCCGCCAAGGCCGCCTCGTTCGTATAAGCCGCGCGAAGATGCCGAGCCACCAGCCGCGCGGGCGCCGCCTCGTCGGGCTCCAGCACCACGCACCGCACGCCGAGCGGCAAGGCGGCGGCGGCGAGCATCTGCGCGAGTTGCCCGCCGCCGAGAATGCCCAGCGTTCGCTTCACGTCTCGAACTCCGCCGGGCAGTAACCTTCGAAGAACGGATTTCCCAGCACCTCGGCCGTTTGTCGCTCGCGAAACGTGTTCAACCGCGCGCGCACGGTCTCGTCCTCGTTCGCCAGCATGGCCGTGGCGAACAGGGCCGCGTTGCGCGCGCCCGCCGTACCGATCGCGAAGGTCGCCACGGGCACTCCGCCCGGCATCTGCACGATCGACAAGAGCGAGTCGAGGCCATGCAGCGCGCGGCTTTGCACCGGCACCCCCAAGACGGGCACGCGCGTGAACGCCGCCAACATGCCCGGCAAGTGAGCCGCGCCGCCCGCGCCGGCGATGATCGCTCGCAAGCCGATCTCTTCCGCGCGGCGTCCGTAGGCTTCGAGAAGGCGCGGCGTACGATGCGCGGACAGCACGCGCGCCTCGAATGCCACGCCGAACTCTCCCAAGACGTCGAGCGCCGCCTTCATCGTCTCGAAGTCGCTGCGGCTTCCCATCACCACGCCCACCTTCACGTCCTGCACGCTCGTCACGCGCGCCATTGTACGCTACCCCGCCTCGTACGCTAGCCTGTCTTCGTGCAAAGCGTGTACGACTGGCTCTTCACCCGCACGCGCGGCGGCCAGCAACGCGGCCCCGAGCGTGCCGACGACCTGCTGGCCTGCCTCGGGCAGCCCGACCGCGCGTTTCGCAGCGTGCGCGTCGTCGGCACGAACGGCAAGGGCAGCACGGCCGCCATGCTCGAAGCGGGCCTGACGGCGGCAGGGGAGACGGTGGGGTGCTTCACGTCGCCTCACCTCGAAGCCTTCGAAGAGCGCGTTCGCGTGAACGGACGCGACATTTCGGCGCGGCGCACCGCCGAGTTCGTCGACTGGGCCAAGGAACACGCGCCGCACGCGCCGTTCTTCGAACTCACCCTCGGCCTTGCCTGCGCCACCTTTCGAGACGAGGGCGTCACGACCGCGGTCATGGAAGCGGGGGTCGGCGGCGCGTCCGACGCCACGCAGGCCCTTCGGAACGTCGCCGCCGTCCTCCTCACGAACGTCGCCGTCGACCACGTCCTCACCCTCGGCCCGACGACTCGCGACATCGCCCTCGACAAGGCTGCGGCCGCGCTGGAGGGCGTGCCCTTCCTGACGACCGCCACGGGAGAAGGCTTGGAGGTCGCCCTTCATGTCGCCTCGCAGCGTGGCGCGATCGTCTACACGCCGAGTACCCATCCCGACCTGTTCCACTTGCCGCGCCTTCCGCGCCTCGCGGGCGAGTACCAACGCTGCAATGCACGGCTCGCCCTGGCCACCCTGCGGCTCCTAAGGCGCGACGCGGGCATCGAAGCTGCTCTGGACGCCACGCACAAGGGGCGTTTGGAGCGCTTCGACGTGGACGGCCGCACCGTCCTGCTCGACGGCGCGCACAACCCGCACGCCGCCAACGCGCTCGCCGATTCTCTCGGCAGCGTCGACACGCTCGTCTTCGGCGTCATGAGCCGCAAGGACGTCGCCGACACCCTCGCTCCTCTGCGGCGCATCGCGCGACACGTCGTCTTCACGACGCCCGGCGAGGGCGGGACGGATCCTGCCGCCCTCGCGTCGTTTCACGACGGCACGGCCGCTCCCGATCCACGAGCGGCTCTCGCGCTCGCCCTTCGCGCCACACCGCCCGGCGGCCGTGTTCTCGTGGCGGGAAGCTTGTACCTCGCCGGGACGTTGCGTGGCGCCCTCACGAGCGTTCCTCGCACGTCCCTCACGGCTCAGCGCTCGTAGAACGCGGGCGGTTCGATCTCCAACAGCCTCAAGTAGACGAAGCCTTGCGCGCGGTGGTGCACCTCGTTGTCGATCAGGTACGGCACGGCCACGAGGTGGGGCAGGGGCGGCACGACCGCCCACACGCGCTCGCTCGGCACGCTCGTCCATTCGTCCATCAGACGGCGCGTCGCTTCGTCCCAAGCGGCGAGCAACGCCGTCTTCGACCGGACGTCCTCGAACCTCTCCATCGTCGGCGTCCACTCACCGCTTCGCAAGTAAGCCAGGGTCGGCTCGATCATTCCGACGACCTCCAACATCATCTCGCCAAACGATCGTAAGGTCGAAGTCGGCTTGAACGAGAACAACGCCTCGTCCGGAAACGCCTCGATCGTGCGCCGCGTGAGCACTCGGTGCCCCAGCCAGTAATCCAGCAAGGCTTGTTGCGAAAGGGAAACGGTCGAAGTCATGGTCGTCATGTCGGGCCTCCTCAACGTAGCGTACGAGCAATTCCCGTCAAGACTCGTCGCCTTTTCGTGCGACACTGAAGCGTGTACGACCCCTCCATGCGCGTCCTCACCGTGCTGGAACTCCTGCAGGCACGCGAACGCGTCACGGGCCCCGAACTCGCGCGTGTCCTCGAAGTCAGTCCGCGCACCGTGCAGCGGTACGTCACGCGGTTGCAGGACCTAGGCATTCCCGTCACGTCCACCCGCGGGCCGGGCGGCGCGTACCATTTGCGGCCCGGTTTTCGCCTGCCGCCCCTCATGCTCACGAACGACGAGGCGCTCGCCGTCACGCTCGGCCTGCACGCCCTCGCGCACCTCGGCCTCGCCGAGTTCACGCCCGCCGCGAGCGGCGCGCAAGCGAAGCTTCGGCGCGTTTTGCCCCGCGACTTGCAAGAGCGCGTCGAGGACGTCGAAGGTGCCGTCGACCTCTCCGCGCCGCCGTGGACAGTTCCCACTCCCGCCGCCCTGCTCGCCGACGTCGCCCACGCCATTCGCCAACGTCGCGTCGTCTCCTTCACGTACCGCAAGCACGACGGCGCCACGTCCCGCCGCAGGGTCGAACCGTACGGCACGGTGCACCTAGACGGTCGCTGGTACCTCGTCGGCCGCTGCCAGGCGCGCGCCGCCCTCCGCTCCTTTCGCCTCGACCGCGCCGCCGACCTCACGGTCGAACTCCAAGCCTTCGACCGTCCCGGCACGTTCGACGCCAAAGCGTACCTTCACGACACGCTTCCGTTCGCGCACGCTCCCCACCACGTGGACGTTTGGCTGGACTTGCCTCTCTCGGACGCCGAGGCGAAGCTCGTGCCTTGGCGCGTCACCCTCACGGCCGACGGCCCCGGCACCGTCCTGCGCTGTACCCGCGAGCACCTCGGTCCCTTTGCCGCGATGCTTCTCGGCCTGAACTGCGACTTCGTCGTTCGAGCGCCCGAAGCGCTGCGAGGTGCCCTTCGAACCCTCGCCGAACGCGCCGCGCGAGCCGCCGCCATACCCGGCGATTCTACGCTTGACAAGAAAGCGACCAAACCCTAGACTACTTTCCGCCTTGGGTCGTTAGCTCAATTGGCAGAGCAGCTGACTCTTAATCAGCGGGTTGTAGGTTCGATTCCTACACGACCCACCAAGCAAACCCCGTCTAAGACGGGGTTTTTCCGTTTGGATGTAAAAGGTGGTGGGGTGTTGGTCATCTCTTTTGCCCAAACGTTGCCCAAATAGATTTTGTTGCACTAAGAGGCCGTCTGAGAAGGGGCGGAGCTACGCTGAAGGATGGCACGGCACCCCTATCCCTCCGATCTGACGGACCGTGAATGGCGCATTCTCGAGCCACTCGTCCCGCTCGCCAAGCAAGGCGGCCGGCCTCGCAAGCATCCCCTCAGGGACATCCTCGACGCCATCTTCTACGTTGATCGCTCCGGGTGTTCCTGGCGCATGCTGCCCCACGAGTTTCCACCGTGGAAGACGGTCTACCATTACTTCCGTCAGTTCCGTCTCGACGGCACCTGGAAGCGAATGCAAGATGAGCTTCGCCGAATGGCGCGCATGGCGGCCGGGCGTTCACCCGAACCGACCGCGGCCATCCTGGACAGCCAAAGCATCCGGACCAGCCAGCGGGGTGGTCCAAGAGGGTACGACGGTGCCAAAAAGATCAGTGGCCGCAAACGACACCTGCTGGTGGACACCCTCGGTTTACCCCTGCTGATCAAAGTGCTTCCAGCGAACATCAGTGACCGTGATGGAGGTGAGGACGTCCTCCTGGAGGCGAAGCAAGCTATTCCGCCCCTGAGGCATTTGTTTGTCGATCAAGGGTATCGAGGGCAGTGGGTGAAGTGGGTTGAGGGCGAAGTAGGCTGGACGGTGGAGGTCGTCGCACGCCCTCGCAAGATCCGCGGAATCTGGTGGCCGAAGGACCAGCCGTTACCCGACTGGTATTTCGAGGCGTTGGAGGAACAGAAGAAGTTCAAGGTCATTCCAAGACGCTGGGTGGTGGAGCGTTCGTTCGCGTGGTACTCGTTCCACCGCCGCTTGGTGCGGGATTACGAGTTCTTACCGGAAACGACAGAAGCCTTTTTGCAGGTGGCCGCTACGCATCTTTTGGTTCGTCGCCTTGCCGCCTAAACCCCTTCTCGGACGGTCTCTAACACGACTCTGTCAAGCGTTCTGCGCGTCTGCACATGTGCCACACTCGCGCGAGACCGCTGGTACGCTGACCGCATGTCGCACCCCCCGCAAGTCGAGGAGTTCTGGGTTCGTCATCAAGGCCTTCGCGTGCACGCCACGACCACGGGTAAGGGCGATGTCCCCATCGTGTTGCTCACCGGCATGGGCGGTCCCGCGCGCCACTGGCGGCAAGTCCCCAGCCGTGAAATGCAAGAAGGCACCATGGCGACCGCACCGTGGAATGGAAGGTCTCTAATCGAGCCGGCCCTGGCCGCCCTCACGCGTGTCATCGCTTACGACCGTGGGGGCATCGACGCCAGCCAAGCGCCGAGCGCACCCCGGACCGTGGATGACTTCTGCGATGAGTTGCAAGCCGTCCTCGACGCGGCCAACGTTTCACGGGCGGTGCTGGTCGGGCACTCCTTCGGCGGCTTGATCGCCTTCACCTTCGCGCGTCAATGTCCGGAGCGCGTGGCGGGACTGGTGCTGCTCGACGCGTCGCACCCCAATCAACTCGCGCGCTTCACTGCCGTGTTGCCGCCCGAGGAGGGCGCATGGTGGCAAGAGAACGCGGAGACGCGCGCCGAGACGTTCCCGGAGCGACCTCTATGGTCGGGCATGCTGCGGCAAGGAGAAGCGGTGGCGAGCGAGGGAGTGCTGGGCGCCTTGCCGCTCGCGGTCGTGTCGCGCAGCCATACGGAACCGGTGGAGCGGTTGTGGCAGTGGGGCATGACGATGGCGACACGCGAGGGCGTGGCGGCAATGGACGTGGCGTGGAAGGCGATGCAAGCGGACTACGCGCGGTCGTCGACACGCGGGGAGTTGGTGGTGGCGCCGAATAGTTTTCACTACGTGCATTTCGACGCACCACTCGAAGTGGTGAGCGTGATCGAGCGGGTGTGGCGAGCAGCGCGTGATACCACGCTTTGACACTTGATCGTTTCCTGCCCGCACGCTCTGACCTCGTCAGAGCGTGTTGCTCAAGGACGACAGCACCGCCAAGGCGGCCCTCTGCCGACTGACCAAGGAACACGAATTTCCTCGGGCAACACCTCAAGCGGCGTGATGCACAGGGGCGCGGTGAGCAAAGAAGCGTGTGTCCCCCTCTCGCCTTCGGGCGGGGAGGGGCGCTTTTTCGTGGCGGCCGTCAGTTCGGCGCGTCCGGAAAGAACTCGCTTTCTCCTGCACCATTCGCCCGGAGATGAGCGGAGATGCCTTGCATTAGAGCATGCGCGTGGGTCGTGGCCTCCTCGGCAGTCGCGAAGCCATCCTCGGTGACGCGGTACTGCCGACCGAGCGTGGTGGTGACCCAGACGTGGTAAGCGCCTTCGGCGCCGTGGTGAGCGACGTAGAGGTTTTCAAGGTAGATGCTGAGGACGCGCGAGACCTCGGGCTCGTACGTTTCAAGGGCGATGATGGATTTCACTTCGTCCGGCATGGGGTCATTGTTCCACTCACTTGAGAACTCCAGGCACGACGGGTGCCGCGGGAAGTGGGGGCGTTCCTCTCGAAGCACGCGAGCGTCGACGCCAAGGGAGACTGATCGGCGCCACCCTGCCCGACGCTTCGGCACACGACTCCATCAGGAGAAAGGATGCTCGACGGTTCGATAGGACTTGGAAGAAGCTTCTCCCGCACTCTCTCAACGCTCATCAGCTGCTGATCGGCCACGCTTGCCCATCGCCTCTCCCTCGTGACGTCCGTGACCTGCCCGGCTCGCAAAAACTCGAGCATCACGCTCGGCCGTACTGGCGAGCCGTCCGAGAAGAACGATCGTCCCAAGTGACGAAAAAGGAGCCACGAACGCGTCGTGGCACCTTGAGGCGAAGACGACCGAAGCGCTTCGTTCTCGTCACACGAGCCGCACGGGCCGAGCGTTCACGCGCACCCGAAAGAGGGTGTACGGCTTGTGACGTTGATCCTTGCCTTCGTGGTAACGCGCTTGGCGATGCAATTGGTTCGCCGTGACGTACAAAAAGCCGTCCTCGGCCAGAGAGAGCGTGTCGGGCCACAACAGGCGCGGATCGCGCACGACCGTTTCCCACACGCCGCCAGGCTTGCGCCGGGTGATGCTTCCATGCTCGTAGTTCGTGGCGTACACGAAGCCGTCCGCGTCCGACTCCAGTCCGTCCGCGCCGCCGCCCTTGTCGCCCTCGTCGGTGACCGTCGCCGCGACAGCGTCGTCGTCCAGCGTTCGGTCGAGGAGGGCCGCCGTGCTGACGCTGTACAGCCGTCGGCTTCCCAACGGGCAGTAGTACAACCGCTCGCCGTCGGCGGAGATGGCGATGCCGTCGGCTCCCATGCCCGCTCCCGACTTCGGCGGGGCGTCGGGCGTGACCTCCAGAAACGGCCGTCCTTCCACGATCGGGACGAAGTCCGTGAGGTCACGCGCCTTGGTGGACGGGTGGTCGTGCCGCCGCCGCCAGCTCTCGCCCGTTTCGAGATTCACGACGATGATCCCGTTCGGACCGTCTTGCGCCGAGTCGGTGATAAAAGCGGCGTTTCGGCGCAAGTCGAAACGAATGTCGTTGAGGTACGTGGTGGGCAACGCCACGTCTGTCGGCAGCAAAATCTTACGAGTGACGCTGTTTGCGGCAAGATCCACGCACACGAGCTTCGGCCCCCCATAAGACGTGCGCTCGAACATCGGGCTGCCCGTATCGAGCATCCACAATCGATCGGCAGCGTCAACGACGACGCTCTGAACGCTCACGAGTGCGGCGGCGAGGTCGTCTTCGTTCGTGTCGTTCGTCGCTTGATCGGGGTACGCCACCGCCTCTCCTTGGCGAAGCTCGGCGACGGTGAACGTCACGTCGTCGCCCCACTTCGGGAAGTTCACGAAGATGCGCCCTTCGCGCGACACGGTCACGCCCGTCGGCATGGGCCCGTGAAAGTGCGCGACGATCTCGAGGACGCCCGTGAGGCGTTCCATCGGTAAGTTCGTGGTCCGTTCGGGGTCGCTCATTCGGTCTCCTGGGATGACGGCGAGAGGTGAAGCGGGGGTTCTCGCGACGCTCGAAACGAGAGGGTGGCAAATCGAGCTAAGCGCGACGTGGAACCGAGGTCGGCACGGCGCACCCGCTACAACCCGGGAACGACCTCGACTTTGAGCCAGCCGGGACGACGCTCGTCGAACGCTTGGTACGCCGCGACGGCATCGCTCATCTCCTCGACGTTCGACAACAAGGCCGTCGGGTCGAGCGTGCCGTTCTGAATGAGGTCCAGCAGCATCGGGATGTACTTGCGGTGGTGGCAGTTGCCCATGTTGATCGTCAGGTTCTTGTTCATCGCCGCGCCGATCGGGAAGCTCTGCATCGTCTGCGGGTACACGCCGATGATCGACAGCGTGCCCGCCTTCGCAAGTGCTTGCACGGCCCATTCCAGCGCTTGCGAAGGCGCGTCCCCGTGGTTGCCCGCCAAGCCTTGCGGCGCGACTTGCTGCAGCTGCTGCTGAAATTGCGCCTCCTCTTGGGCCGCCTGCTCGGCGGCGGGTCCGGCGTGCGCGTGCTTGGCGTCCACGCCGACCGCGTCGATCGCGCGGTCCACGCCGACGCCGCCCGTGAGGCGTTGAATGGTCGCCACGGGGTCTTCCTGCTCGAAGTTGATGACCTCCGCGCCTTGATACCGCGCGGTCTCCAAACGCGACTCGACCGCGTCGACGGCGAAGACGCGCCCGGCGCCCATGAGTTTGGCGGACGTGATCACGAACTGCCCGACGGGACCGCATCCGAACACCGCGACCGTGTCCCCTTCCTCGATCTCGGCGAGTTCCGCGCCGAAGTACGCGGTCGGAAAGATGTCGCTGCACAAGATCGCCTGCTGATCGGTCACGGAATCCGGAATTTTGACGAGATTCGCCGCGGCGTAGGGAATCCGGGCGAGTTCCGCTTGCAAGCCTTGAAAGGGACCGCTCATTTTCGGGCCGCCGAAGAAGGCGGTGCCCGCCGATGGACCGTTGGGGTTGGCGTTGTCGCACTGCGAGGTGTAACCGGCGCGGCAGTACGAACAGTATCCGCAGGCGATGGTGCTGGGAATGACGACGCGGTCGCCGGGGCGGAAGTTGCGAACGTCCGAGCCGACCGACTCCACGATGCCGACGCCTTCATGCCCGAGGATGGTGCCGGGCACCATCTCGCCCCCGGT
Source organism: Deinococcus yavapaiensis KR-236 (assembly GCF_003217515.1). Lineage (NCBI taxonomy): Bacteria > Thermotogati > Deinococcota > Deinococci > Deinococcales > Deinococcaceae > Deinococcus > Deinococcus yavapaiensis. The sequence goes on from NZ_QJSX01000008.1 coordinate 162,928, forward strand.
GCCGTGCACGAAGTGCAAGTCCGTTCCGCAAATGGCAGAGGCCGTGAGGCGAACGATCGCGTCGCCGGGTTGTTCGAGGGTCGGTTCGGGAACATCGTCGAGACGGATGTCACCCACCCCGTGCCATACCACTGCTTTCATACGTTCCTCATGCCGCTCAGCTGTGCCCTGGATCGGAATCGTCGGACGGGCGACCGTGGCGCCCCTCGCGGTCGCTTTCGCCTTGCTCGTCCGGAGCACCTCGGTTGCCCGGCAGGTTTTGCGATGTTTGTTCCTTCGGCAATTGGGATTGCAGGCCGTCGCCGTGCTCGTCGGGCTTGCTCTTCGTCTGCTCTTCGTCCTGTGTCATGTCGACCTCCTGCTCCACCTCACACGACGCGCATGAGGCGAACTGCTCACCGCCCTTCATGCCTTGTCATGAAGGGCGGCGCGCGCACACTTCAGCTGACGCGTTGTTTTCCGGCCTCCTCGCTCGTCGGCACGGTCACGAGAGGGCGGCGTGTTCGACGTCTACGCGGCGCACTTGTTCTCGGTGGCTGGGCCGCTCATGGGCTGCTGCGTCCGGGATGGAGGCCGCGTACAAGCTTGGTGTGAAGGTCAGGACGCCTTTTGATTTCTTGATTTCGAGAGACACGTCCGTTGGCGCACACGTCGTTGCCATGACATGCGCCTTCCGACCGTCTTTCCATCCAAGGCGGAAGGTGGGACAACGACAGCCCGCTCACGCGGCGTCAGACGGGATCGAGGAAGCTGAAGAATGCCTACGCTGCTTCTCGGCGCTTTGCTCGCCGCCAGCGCCGCTTGGACGGTCCCGAACGTCTTCTCGCTCGGCTTCGCGCCGAACGGCGATGTGCTGGTGACTTCGCGCGCACGCGGCTCGGGCGCCGCTCCGCTCGATGTGAACGTTCGCAGCCTCGTCACGGGCAAGGTCGTCTCGAGCGTCTCGATTCCCGAGGTTGGCGACGACGTCAGCCTCGTCTCCGTGTCCTCCGACCTGCGCCTTGCCGCTTGGCTCGACAAGGCGCAGGACGTCCTCACTGTTCGCACGCCCACGACCCGCTGGTCATCCAAGCTTCAAGGGGTGCGGGGCACCACGGCCCTGACGTTCAGTCCCGACGGGCGCACCCTCGCTGCCGCGAACAGCAACGGGTACGTTCAACTGTGGGACGTCGAGCGCGGGGAGCGTCGCGCGACGATTTTGCTGAAATCCCGCCCTGACAGGCTCGCCTTTCGGCCCGACTCACGGGTGCTCGCCGTGAACATTCGATCGTACGAAGCTCCGAACGACGCGACGACGCTATGGAACGTCGCGGACGGCATGAAGCTCGGGAGCGTGCAGAGCCTTCCCGGCTTTTCGCCCGCGACGTTCGTCTTCGAGCCTGGTACGAGCATGTTGATCGCGGAGGCACCGAGGTACACCATCGGCTGGTTCGATTCCGAAAGCGGGAGCGTCTCGAAGACTTTGCCGATGTACGTCACGCCCTGCGAACAGCCCGCATCCTTCGTGAACTGCGCGCACGGTCCATTGAACGCCTCGCTGAGCCGTGACGGATCGAGAATCACGGTGACCGTCGATCCGCGAGACGGCCGACTGCTGGCGCTCGTGTACGACACCCGCACCCTGAAGCGGCTGTACCAAGTGCGAGTCGAAGGGTTCGCGGTCCTCACGCCGGACGGAAATTCGCTCTTGGTGTCGACGAGCTACCCCGACTCGCTCTCGAAAGTCGTTCTCGAAGGCGAAGTTCCCTGACTCGGACCCGTCACTCGCACGGCTCGGCGAAGAGCCGACGTGTCCTCCCCAACTCGCTTCGTGGGTCGCGCGAGCACGAAGCGCTTGCTCGTCACGCTCTCGCAGGACTCGTTCAAAACGTCGAGCATGTAGGTGCGTTTGCAAGAACGTCGGCTCGTTCACGGCGCCGTCGAGCGTAAGACGCGCTCGCCTCCGAAACCCGTGATGTCGCGGGCACTTTTCGGTAGATCAAGCCAGGGCGCGCAGGAGAATCGTCAGGATCAAGACACCTCGGGCCGTCCATGCGACCGTGCGAATCCAGTTCGTGCCGACCAAGGTCGAGACGAGCCCCGAGTCGAAGCCTGAGCCGAGCCGAGCATGAATCGGCACGGACACGAAGGCCGTCGACGCCCAGATCACGAGGACCAGTGCGAAGCCGATCCAACACGGCGTGGCTGACACGCTCGGCGGTGGGTGCAGGACCAGCCAACCCGCCGTGACGAGTTCGAGCAGCATGAGCGGACCGACGAGGAACGAGATGACGCTCGAGTGCCGCGTGTGGTACGCGGTGAAGCCCGCTTCTCCGACAAAATCGAACAGCGGGTAGTGCACGAGCTGAATCGTCCAGATAAGCCCCACGAGACACCACGTCACGGCCGCGTGAACGATCAGGAGGGTCACGTTCGGCAGCATAGGCCGCGCTTTCCAGGCGAGCCGTCACGGAAGCTACACGGCCTCCGTGCTGATAAAAAGCACTTCGGTCGAGGCGGGACGTGCCACGAGGCTCGGGGCTCGGCGGCTCCTGCGAACCGTCGTCATGGCTCGACGCGACCATCTTTCCAGGAGCCACGCAACGCCAACCTCACGCGTCTCGTAGGACAATACGAGGCATGCGCGAGATCAAGATCCTCTCCGAAAATCCCATCGAGCAGATTTGGCTGCACTTGTCGAAATGGGAAAGCAAGACGCTCGCGCTGCGCCTGATTCGCGAGCGAGCGAACGAGAGCGGCGAGGCGCTCGACGAGGAGCGGGCTGACGCCAAGGCGCAAGGGCTGGCGTACTGCTTGCGGAACGCCCGCGAGTACCTGCGCGACCCGGCGGCGAGTTGGAACAAGCGCCTCCTCAACGGCTACTACGGCTTGATGTCCCTCGTCGGGGCGATCATGATCGCCGATCCGCGCAACGACTACGACCTCGCGAAGTTCGAGCTCGCCGCGAAGATGGGTCACGGCCTGAACAACGTCGATGATCCGCACACGCCCTTTCCGGACGCCCAGAAGGTGTACGTGACGGAGGACGGCCTGCTCGTGCGTTATCTCGCGAGCCTCGGGGTGAGCAACCGCGACCTCAAGCTCGGCCGCAAGGACGCCGAGCGCGTGCTCGGCACGCCCGATCCGCGCCTGATGTCCCTCGATACGCTGCTGGCGAGCATTCCGGAGTTGCACGACCTCTACTTCGACGTGACGGGCCGCCAACCGCTCAGCGTCGGGGTGTTCTTCCACTCCGACTTGAACTGGAATAGCGCGCGTGGCGACGAGGGAGGCGACCTCGTGGGAGAATTCCTGCGCGCGATCCGCTTGTTCGACGCGTCCGTCGAGGAACCCGACCGCGGAGTGTGGCTCGGTCTGCGCTCGAACGCCGCCTTCGACGAGCACGCGGCGCGCTCGCAGTTCCGCTTGCCTTTCGAGAAGTACCAGACCTACCGCGACGACCACGACGGTCGCGAGTACCTCGCGGGGTTCCTACCGACGTCGAGTTCGGCGAATTGGAAGTCCAGCACGGGAGCGTACGGTTCGGCGATGGCGGACACGGTGTACGCCGCGCCGCTCGTCGGACGAATCACGGACACGATCGCCGTGCACTACTGCCTGATGTACGCGCTGAGCATCATCGTGCGCTACCGACCCAGCCTTTGGCGTGAAATCAGCGAGGGGCGGCACGACGACTACTTCGCCCTCATCAAGTACTACTTCGAGGCGTTCGTGCGCGTCGTTCCCGAATTGGCCCTCGCACGAATCGCGGCGGCGTCCGTGCACGCCTTTCAGCCGGGCTCGCTTCACGCTCCGAGCTGACCGTCACGGCGCCGAGGGCGGCGCGGGCAACTTCTCGCCACAATGAGGACAGTACGACCACGTGGCCGTCGCCGCCTTCTCCTGAGCGAGCAAGCCGAGCTCCTCGCTTTCTCGCTCTTCGCGCATCCTGCCCATTTCCTCGGCGAAGCCCGACGCGAGCAAGCCCGCCGGCAACGCGACGAGACCCACGCCGAACAGCGCGATCGTACCGCCGAGAATCTTGCCCAGAATCGTCTGCGGAAACATGTCGCCGTACCCCACGGTTGTGAGGGTCACGATGGCCCACCACATCGTCTGTGGAATGCTCGCGTACACTTGCGGTTGCGCCTCACGCTCGGCGAGGTACATCAACGTGGCGGCGCTCAGCATCAGCACGAGCACGAGCGTCACGGTCACGAACAACTCCTCGGCCCTGCCTCTCAGAACGCGGCCGAACAACTGCAACGTCTTCGAGTACCGCCCGAGGCGCAGCAAACTCAGGATGCGCAGCAGGCGCAGGGCGCGAAGCGCGACGAGATCCCCGGCGCTCAGCAGGCCGAACAAAAGGGGCAAAAGCGCCACGAGGTCGATCAAGGCGAGGGGCGACACGACGTACCGCAGGCGGGCCGCCCAGGGCTGCAAGTGCCCTCGGTGGACGTCGGCCGTCCAGACGCGCGCGGCGTACTCCACGGCGAAGACCATCAGGGACACGCGCTCGAACACCCCGAAGGTTCCCACGTACCGCGCCTGCACCGACTCTACCGTCGACATCACCGCCGCCGCGACGTTCGCCACGATCAGCGTGGCGAGGAAGCTGTTGAGCAGCTTCGCCGCCGTGTCGTCGTCGTCCGGGTGGAGCAGCCCGAAGACGCGGTCCTTCCAGGAAGGCCAACCCGCTCGGAGTTCCATACCGCATCTTAAGAAATTCTTCGCGTCTCATGGCCGTGCGCGTCATCGTGCCACGGCTCGCTCCTCTCGACCGTCGGCCTTCGAGAGCTTCAAGTCGTGCATGACGGTCGGAATGACGAGCCTGACGATGACGCCGCGCTGAGAAAAGCGAGGTCGGGCAGCGACAGCCGTACAAGTCGCCGCCCGACCTCGGCTCACCAGGTCGTGCCGACCGCCGTGGGGTCCGAGAGAACGGTGCCGTTCGGGACGATCTCCCACTTCGGCTCTTTGGCGAGCACGTCGTTGTCGTCACGCCACGCGTGCAGCACCTGCCCGTCGGCGCCGCGCGCGAAGACGTCCACACGGCCCGGTCCCCAAGACGTCGCGTCGGGACTGCCCGCCAAGACGGGGCCGCCCCACGGAAACCAAGCGGTCCACTGCTGCCCGCCTCGGAATTCGCGCACCCACAGCTTGTTGTCCATGCCGCGCGCGAACAGCAACAAGCCGCCGTTACGCCACGGCACCACCGTGGGATCGGACGTCATCTTGAGGCCGCCGAGCGACTCGAAGTTCAGCCACTTCGAATTGCCGTCGTCGGTGACGCGCCACCAGATGAAGTCGTCGAGGCCGCGCACGAACACGGCTTGCCGCTGCTTCGCGGGCGTTCCGAAGATCACGCCTTCGGGGCCGCCCTTGATTTGCCCGCCGAGTCCCCAGGCGCCGAGAACGTAGGGAACCGTGACGTAGAAAGGCTCGCCGCCCACCCAGTCCTTGTACTTTTGCCACAAGCTCTTCTTGACGGGCTGCGCCGCGCGTTTCTGCACGTCCTCGATCGCGAGGCCCACGGGCACCTTGTCCTCCGTGTACAGCGAGGACCAAGCGCCGTTCTCGGCTCCCGTCGCGTACAGTTCGGCGTTGTTGTGACCGCGCACGAACAAGCTCACCTTGTCGCCGGGCGCGCAGGCGAGGCCGGGATCGGAGCCGATCTTGCTGCCGTACCCCGACCACGTCGCACTCTTGCCCACGAAGTCGAAGGTGACGCCGTCGATGGTGTCGTCGTTCGCGCGCAACATCACGAGGATCTTGCCAGGATTCGGCGAGCAGGCGTCGGGACTTCCGTTGATCTTGCCGCCGAGGCGCTGCCAGCCTCCCCACGCGCCGTAACTCTTCTTGGTGAACCACAACGCGCGGTCCATTCCGACGGCGTACACGTACAAGTTGCCGCCTTCCAGATTCTGCGGCACGACGGGCTGGGCGATCGTGCGGGACGCGAACGGAAGCGCGGCGAGGCAAAGCGTGACCGACAGAATCGCGAGGCGGCGTTGCTTGTTCATGAAGCGCAGTGTAGGAACGAGACCGTCACATGAGCGTCACATGACGCGCCGAGGCGTCACCCGCTCGGCGCGGGCTCGTCGTGCACGGTCTTGACGCGTCCGACCACGCCGCTCGTGAGCCTGACCTTGATGCCGTGCGGATGCGTCGGTGAATTTGTCAAAAGCTGCGCCACGACGCCCTTCGTGAGGCGGCCCGTCGCCTGATCGGCTTTCTGGACGACACTGACGGTCGCGCCGGGCCGGACGTTCGCTCGAACACGTCCGTCGCTCATAGCGGCTTGAGTCCCCGCTCGATGCTCGCTCGACGAGGCTCCAAGAAGGGCGGCAGAGCGAGGCGTTCGCCCATCGTCGCCTCGGGTTCGTCGGTCGCGAAGCCCGGGCCGTCCGTGGAGATCTCGAAGAGGATGCCGTTCGGTTCGCGGAAGTACAGCGCCCTGAAGTAGTAGCGGTCGATTTCACCGCTCGTGCGAATCCCGAGGCGGGTGAGACGCTCGAACCACGCCTGATGCTGCTCGTCGGTCGGCGTGCGGAACGCGACGTGATGCACGCCGCCCGCTCCGGGCGTGTACGCGGGCAAGTTCGGCTCCACGGCGATGTGGACTTCCGCCGAAGGGCCGCCTTCCCCCATCTCGTACACGTGCACGGCCGTTGCGTCGAGCGTGTACTCGCGTACGCGGCGCATGTTCATGGCCTTCGAGAGGATCATGTCCGTGGGACGCAAGGTCGGGACGCTCAGCAGGACCGGTCCGAGCCCTCGAATCTGGCGCTCGGCGGGCACGGCGCTTCGATCCCACGGATGTGCTTCGCCTCGACCGCCGTCGTCGATCAAGCACAGGCGTTGCCCTTCGGGATCCTCGAAGTCGAGGACAAAGCGTCCGTCGCGCTCGCGCACGTCGCCGACCGTGACGCCCGCCGCCGAGAGTCGGTCGTACCACCAGCGCAGCGAACCTTCGCCCGCCACGCGCAGGAAGGTCCGCGCAACGCTGTGCGTGCCGCGGCGCTCTCTCGGAGTGTTCCAGTCGAAGAAGGTGAGGTCGCTTCCCGGCGAGCCTTGGGCGTCCGCGTAAAAGAGATGGTAGGCCGAGGTGTCGTCCTGATTGACGGTCTTCTTCACGAGGCGCATCCCGAGGATGCCCGTGTAGAACGCGTGGTTCGCCGAGGCGTTCGCCGTGACGGCGGTAACGTGGTGCAAGCCGAGCAAGTCCATGCTTCATCAGAACCGCTCACGGCGGTTCAGGGTGGCGTTTCGCTCACAAAGCGGGCCTCGTCGTGCGCGCGGATACGCTCGCCTGATAAGCTGCCTCATCGATTCGCACGTTTCATTCGCGCGTCACGGGAGTTTTATGAACGAACTGCAGCACCTCGGCGTCTACGCCCGCGAACTCAAGAAGCACCTGCCGAAAGAAGTCTTCGATCCCGTCCCGGGACGCCTTTGGTGGCTCGTGCCACACGTCTCGATCGTCGTCGGATGCGTGCTGCTCATCACGCTGACCGCCTTGCCGCTTCTCGTGAAGTTGCTGTTGAGCGTCATGATCGGCGGCGCGTTCGCCTGCTTGGGCTTCCTCGGTCACGAGGTGCTGCACGGCTCGGTCGTACGGCGCGCGTGGCTGCGCGATTTCATCGGAGCGGTGTGCTTTTGGCCGTTCGGCGTGTCCACGAAGTTGTGGCGACGCTGGCACAATGTCGAGCACCACGGGCAGACGCAACACCCCGATCTCGATCCCGACGCCTTCGACACCCTCGAAGCGTATGACGGGCACGTCGGCGTGCGCTTCCTCGCGAAGTTGCCGCCGCGCGTGCGCAGCTTGCTGTACTTCGTGTCGTTCACGTTCTGGTTCTCGCTGCACGCCATTCTCGTGCGTCGGGCCGTGCGCCACCAACTGTCCAAGCAAGACCGCCTCACCACCCGCTGGCAGACCCTCGCGCCGTACGCCTTCTGGGTGGCGTTCGGCGTGCTCGTCGGCCCGGCGAACTTCGTGCTGATCTACCTGTTGCCCGTCTTGATCGGGAACTTCCTCGTGATCGCGTACATCGCCACCAACCACGGCTTGAATCCTTTGACGGAGACGAACGATCCGTTGGAAAACAGCCTCTCGGTCGTCAATCCGCGTTGGTTGGACGCGCTGCACCTGAACTTCTCGCACCACGTGGAGCACCACGTCCTGCCGAGCGTGAACCCCGTGCACGCCCCGAAGATCAAGGCGGCTCTCAAGCGCTTGTACCCTGACCGCTACAAGGAACTGCCGTGGTTCGTCGCCCTGAAAGCCTTGTGGTTCACGCCGAGATTTTACGGGCGCGACCGCATGAGCCTCGTGGGACCCGAGGGCCGCACGTACGGCACGCTGGGACACGGCTTGGACGCCCGAAAGGTGCAACCGCGCGACGAGGCTTGACCTCGGCGAGCCGAGTCACTTCTCGACGTTGAAGCCTGGAAGGCAGCGCGACCGCCTTCCAGGCTTCAACGTTTGGTTTGTCGGCGCAAGGCGAGCGGGAAGGGCAGGAGGCCCTGGACGAGAGCTCGTCCGCTGCCCCGGGCGAGCTCATGTCACCCTGTTCGGCGCGGCGACGACTACTCTTCGGACAATCCCTTGGCGCACAAGATGTCCAACGCCGTCACGCCCAGCACCATCGCGAGGGCGGCGGCGGCGTTCGCGCGCTTCTGGCTTTTGAGGCCGACGGCGAGCGTGGCGATGTCGAGGGCGTCTCCGCCGATGCGCGCCAGCACCCAGGGACGCTGAGCGTCCGTGAGCAGCAAGCCCGCGCCCGCGCCGAGTTCCCGCGCGCCGTAAAAGCGCACGAGGCCTTCCTTGCCTTCCAAACCGAGCGCCTTCGCGAGGCGACCGGGCCACACGACCTCCACGAGACCGAGCGCGACGCTGAAGTACCCCAAGCCTTGGGCGAGCGTTCTCGAATTCATACGCCCAGAGTGGAGGCGCCCCGTGAGAGGGGCGCCTCGAGAAGTTCAAGGGGCGTCACGCGAAGGACGACGCCGACCGGAAAGTTGGTCAGAAGCTTTGCTGGGCACGCCGAGCGATCATCAAGAGCGTCCAGGCGAGCGCGCTCAGCACGAGGCACACCGCGAACACCGAGCCGTACCCGAACGCGCCCGCGACCGCCCCGATGCCGAGGCCGCTCAGCAAGGAGCCCGCGTTCATGGTGTTCGAGTACAACGTCGTCGCCACACCCAAACGACCCGGCATGAGTTCTTGAACGTACGCCATGCCGAGCGTCGCGAGAATCGCGATGACGACCGCGCGAATCGCCTGCGCGAGCACGATCGGCAGCACGCTCGGCGCGAGCGCCACGACGAGGTAGTACAGCGCGAACAGCACCAGCCCCCACAAGATGAGCGTCTCGTTGCCCGGACGCTTCTTGAGCAGCACGAAGCTCAACATCACCGGAATTTCCAGGAGGGCGCACAAACCGACGATGAGACCGACGCTGCCGTCCGTGCCGCCGAGGTCGCGCGTGACGTGAATCGGGAGGGCCGTCGAGCCCATGTGCATGGACGCTCCGTACAGAACGAAGGCCCCGGCGACGAGCACGATCGAACGTCCCGCCGTGGTCGCGCTCACGCCGTGCGCGGGCGTGGCTTTCTGCGCCTTGTCGGTTCGCTCGCCGACGCGCGAGAACAGCACGGGCAGCGCGGCGAGCGCGAAGCACACGGCCGTGGCGAGGAACAGCATGTGAAAGCCCGCGCCCGCCAAAATGGCCGCGCCGATGCCCGGCCCGATCACCCAGGCGAGCGAGAAGGCGGCGCGAAGCGTCGTCACGCCTTGCTCGCCGACGCTTCCCGCGCGGTTCTTCGCGAGCGCGAACACTTGCGGAAAGGCCGCTGCGCCCGTGCCGAGCAGAAGCGCCCCGATCACGAGCAGCAACGCGAAGTTCGTGGTGAAGGCCAGCGAGCCGTATCCGAGCGTCGCCGCGAGAATCGCGGCGATCACGATGGGCTTGCGGGTCGGCAGACGGTCGGACAGACGCGCGAGGAACGTGCTGATGACGATGCCGCCAAGGGCGGTGCACGTCAGGAACGCTCCGAGCATGAGAGGCGTCATGTTCGCTTCGCGTACCGCGAACAGCGAGAGGTACGGCGCTGCGAACGACGTCGCGAAGCCGAGCAGCAGCACCGAGACGGCGAGGCTGAGGAAGCCTGGCGTGTTCTTGAGGACGGTCAGCGTATTGGTGGTAGGCGCAGTGCTTTGCATAAGGAGGAGGCGCTCGGAGCGCGAGGACCCAGTGTAACCCTGCCGAGGCAGCGTGCTTCCCCGCGTGAACGAAGCGCGACCATCGGCTCGGGCGCGTCCTCATGCTGAGGTGGAAAAGCAGGCGAGGCAGGCAAGAGGGCCGCCCGGAGGAGGCGGCCCTGCGCGTGGAAGGCGGATTGGAGGGGTCGTTCAGCGAAGCACGAGCTTGTCGATTTCGGCCGTGCCGTTGTAAGGCGTCGTGAGATTCGCGTAGCCCTTGAGGACGACCTTGTAGTTCCCGGCGGCGGGATTGGGGATGTTGACTTCCTCGAAGGTGCTCGTGGACTGTCCGCTGCTGGCGATGAGGCTGCCGTTCGGAGCGTACACGTCGAGGTCCAAGTCGAAGGCGGGATTGCCCCAGTCGGTCTTGATGCGCAGGGCCGTGGCGCCACTCGGAACGCTCACGATGTGCTGATCTTGCGCGTTCACGACGCAGTTCACCGTCGGGGCGCACACGGCGGGATTCACGGTGCCGCTCCACGAGGGCAGCGCGGTCGTCGTCAGCGAGTAGCGCACGGGGTTTTGCGCGACGGCTTCCTTCACGGCGGCGTTGGCGTTGATGTACCCGTAGCCCACTTCCCACAGTTCGCGCTTCTTCACGACGACTTGGTTGGGATCGAGGCCGTTCGTGCTCTGCGCGACGTAGTACATGGGGCGCGACGTCTTCTTGAAGATCGCGAGGACGCCCTCCAGGGTGAGCTTGGGGTTCGCTTCGAGCATCAAGGCGATGACGCCCGACACGTGCGGCGTGGCCATGCTGGTGCCGCTGATCGTCGAGTACAAGGGGTTGTCCACGTCGGGCACGGTTGTCGCCGCGAGGCCGAGGGTGGCGCGCGCCGCGCTGATGTCCACGCCCGGCGCCGTCACGTCCGGGTGCACGAGGGCGTCGCCCGGACGGCCGCGACTGGAGAAGTCGGCGAGGTAGCCTTGCTTGTCGCCCGCCGCGACGCTGATGACGCAAGGGCTGGCCGAGTACGGATTGAGGGTGTTCGCGTCCGGGCCCTCGTTGCCCGCCGCGAAGGTCACGATGACGCCTTGATCGTACGCGCGCTTGGCGGCGAGCGAGATCGGGTTGTACGGCGCGAATTCACCGCTCGAACCCCACGAGTTCGAGATCACGCGGATGTTGTACGTGTCCTTGATGTCGGGCTTGAGGGCGAAGTCGAAGCCTTGCAGGGCGTACAAGATCGAGAGCGCCTCACCGGAACCGATGCCGACGAGCGTGGCGTCGGGCGCCATGCCGACGCGCTTGTTCGGATCGCTCGACGCCGCGCCCGACCCGCCGATGGTGCTGGCGACGTGCGTGCCGTGCCCGCTGGAGGTGTCGGAGTTCGGCGTGTCGACCGTGAGGTAGCCGCCCACGCCGACGTCCACGATCGGACCGACGATCTTGACGTTCTTCGCGACGTTCTTGAGGTCGGGGTGCGTGCCGTCGATGCCCGAGTCGAGCACGGCCACGCCGACGCCCTTGCCGCTCACGCCGTACGTGGCGCGCGCCGTGTCCGCCCCGATGAACTTCGCGCTTTGCGCCAGCAGGTAGTGAAGCGGCGCGTCTTGGTAGATCGACACGAGGCCCGGCAAGTTGGCGGAGAGCTTTTGAATCAGCTCCGGCGTGACGACCGTCTTGAGGGCGATCATCGGAAGGTTCTGGAACGCCCCGAGTCCCTTGCCGAGATCGACGGGCAGGTTCGCGTCCATCCAGGGAATCGCTTGGCCTTTCGTGGCGTCGTCGGCGAAGGACAAGATCAGCGTTCCGACCGAGCCGTACTTCATGCCCGACTGGATCTCGGGGCCGCCCGTGCGCGCCGTGGCGTACAGCGCTTGGCACTCGGTGAGGGTCGTTGCTTGCGCGGTCGCCGTGGCGCGCGCGGAGGTCGCGGACGGCAAGTTGCCCTGGCCGCACGAGGCGAGGAGGAGGGAGGTGCCGAGAAGGGAAATTCCGAGTGCGTTGCGCTGTTTCATGTGGTGAGCCCCCTGATGACGTGTGCGTCTTTGGTTGGAGGCATTACAGCAAAGAGCTCTCAAAAAAATCACAAATCGAGTGGTGGACCGCGTTCATTTCAGGTTGAGCAAAGGTCCAGACCCGTCGAGACGCTCCTGTACTCACGACGATCTCAGAAAACGCCGCTTGCGCCGACCGACTCGACAGGCGGCGACAGTGTGCCGTGCCGGAAGACGCTACATTGAAAGTACATGTTGCCAAGCTCGCTGCAAGCGCGATTGAAGCGAGCGCCTCGCCTCGTCGTGGCGCCCGTCGGGCTCGGCTTCGGGCAAGACGCCTTGACCGAGTGGGCCCGAACTGCCGGGCGCGCCGTCGTTCACCATCCGAACGACGTCACGCCCGAACCTACCCTCCTCGTGGCGCGAAAACGCTCTGATCTCGACGGCCTGCCGTCCGGTTGGACTCTCGAGGACGTGCTGATGCTGCACGAGCGCGACGCGACTCTGAACGAGTCGGACTGGCGAAGCGGCTTGTCACGGGCGCCGATCGAGTTCGCCGAGTCGAGCTTTCGGGAAGCGGAAGGCTGGCCGCGCGCGCTCGAACTCGCCGCTCGCGTCTCGCCGGACGCGCCGAGCCTCGCCGCGCACCCGCTGGTACAAAGCGACTTGCGTCGACTTCTGCCCGCGGGCACGCGCGACCTCGCCGTTCGCGTCGCCGTCACGCCCGTCGTCGTGCCCGCCGTCGTGCCCCTCCTCGATGTTTCGCACGCCGAGGTCGCGGAGCTGCTCGACCTCGGCATCTTGTTCGACGTGGGCGACGGACCGCGCTTGCCGAGCTTGCTGCGGACCGTGCTCCTCGACGTTCGCGCCGACGTCGCCTCCAGCGTGGCGAACGCCCTGCTCGACGCGGGACGCTTGCGAGAAGCGCTCGACGTCTTGGCGGAAGCGGGAGATTGGAACGGTTACCTGGGCTTGCTGGCCCGCACGTCCAAGGCGTCGCAAGGCGAGGATGCCTTGCGAGCCTCGCTGCGGCGCGTGCCCGAGGTTCGCCGTGAACACCCTGGCGCCTTGTACCTCAGCGGGCTCTTGGCGCGCGTGCGCGGCGAGTTCGCGCAAGCCGAGCGGTGCTACCAAGCGGCGGCCGAGCACGCCGACGCGCACCTCGCGCCGATCGTGCACAACGCCCGAGGCGTGACGCTCGCTCTGCAAGGCCGCGCGGACGAAGCGCTCGCGGCCTTCGACGCCGCCACCCGAATCGCGCCCCTGGCGTCCACCATCGCGGGCGAAGCGTGGCACAACCGCGGCGGCTTGCTGCTGCAAGCGAGCCGCTTCGCCGAGGCGGAAGCGAGTTTGCGCGAAGCGACCGCCGCGTTTCGCGCCAGCGGCGACGAAGCTCGTGAAGCGACGACGTTGCAGTTGCTCGGAACCTTCTACGTCGGGCGCGGCCTGCTGCCCGAAGCGCGCGCCGCCTTCGAGGACGCTCTGAACGTCTTGGCGCGGCTCGGGCGCGGCTCCACCGCGCTCGTTCGCGCGAACTTCGCCGAAGTGCTGTGCCTTCTCGGGGACCTCGAACGCGCCGAGGTGCAACTGGAGGTGGCGACGCGCACGCTCGGCAGCGCGCCCGACGCGCGCGCGGAAGGCTGGACGCACCTCAACACCGCCTTGCTGTGCGTCACGCGAGGCGATCTCGACGCGGCCGAACGACACTTGCGCGGCGTGCTGCTCGGCGCCCACCGCGAGCGCTCCCTGCTCGCCGAAGCGCACCTGCTCCTCGCGCGCGTGCACCGTCTGCGCGGCGAAACCGACCTCGCTGTCAAAGCGCTTCAAGGCGCTTCCTCGCTCGGCCTGCGCGCGCAACTGGAAGCCGCCGTCCTGCGCGGCGAAGGCTTCGAGGAAGTTCAAGCGCAAGCGCGTCAAGAGGAAGCGCGTCTCGAACTCGCCGTCGCCTTGCTGCACGGCAGCGGCAGCTCGGAATTGCGCGAAGCCCTCGACCTCATTCGCGCCCACCGCATGTACTCCCTGCTGTCGTTTCCTTCGCACGCGAGCCGCCTCGTGACGCTCGCCGAGGAGGACGAAGGCGTCCGGGACCTGTTCCCGCTGCACCTGCGCCTTCTCGGCGCGTTCTCCGTGCGCTTCCTCGGGCGCGAAGTGCGCCTCGCGGACTTCCCGACGCGCAAAAGCGCCGCGCTGCTTCTCACGCTCGCCCTCGGGCCGGGCCGCGTGTCGCGCGAGGAACTCGCCGAACGCTTCTGGCCCGACGCCAAGAACCCCGCGTCGAACCTCCAAACGGCCGTCTACCACTTGCGCGCGACGCTCGGAGCGTCCGTCGTGCGTTCCGAACGTGGCTTGCTGAGCCTCGGCTTTCCGGTACGCAGCGACCTCGCCGCCCTCGAAGACGCCCTCGCGAACGCAGAGCGGGCCACACCCGACGAGCGCCTGCGTGACTGGCCGCGCTTGTTGCGCTCGGCGGGCCGCTTCCTGCCCGAATTTCCCGAGGACTTCGAAGACCGCCGCGCCGCCGCCGAGGATGTCGTTCGACGCCTGCGCCTCGACCTCGCCGAAGCCGCGCCTTCCACGTCCGACCTGCGCTTGCAACTTCTGCGCGACGTCATCGCCGACGATCCCTACGACGTCACGACGCGCGAAGCGGTCATCGCGCTCTACACCGCGCGCGGCGACCTCGACAGCGCCCTGTCGGAACGCGAGGTGCTGAGGCGCGTCGAGCGGGAACTGCGCGGCTGAACGATCAGCCGAACGCGCTGATTCCGGTGATTTCGCGTCCGAGGACGAGGGTGTGAATGTCGTGCGTGCCCTCGTACGTGTCGACCGTTTCCAAGTTGAGCAGGTGCCGCATGACAGGGTAGGCGGTCGTGATGCCGCTCGCGCCGAGCACTTCCCGCGCGCTTCTCGCAGCGTTCAAAGCGGCTCGGACGTTGTCGCGCTTGGCGAGACTGACTTGGGCGTGCGTGTGCTGCCCCGCCTCCTTCAACACCCCGATGCGCCACGCGAGCAGCAGTCCCTTGGCGTGATCGGCCAGCATTCGCGCGAGTTTCTCCTGCACGAGTTGACGCGACGCGATCGGCGAGCCGAACGTCACGCGCCCCGAGGCGAACTCGCGCGCCGTCTCGAACACCGTCTCCAAAGCCCCGAGCGCGCCCCAGGCGATGCCGAAGCGGGCGTCGGTGAGGCACGACAGCGGCGCCCCGAGGCCCCTCGCGCCCTCTAAGCGGTGCGAGGCGGGCACGCGCACGTCCTCCAGCACGATCTCACCCGTCACCGACGTCCGCAAGCTCAGCTTCCCGTCGATCTTCGGCGCTCGGAAGCCCGCCGTGTCCGTCTCCACCACGAAGCCCCCGACCTTGCCCTCACCGGCCACGTGCGCCCACACCACGGCGACGTCCGCGTGCGGCGCGTTCGTGATCCACACCTTCGAACCGTTCAGGACGTAGGCGTCTCCGTCACGTACGGCGCGCGTCCGCATCGCGCCCGGATCGCTGCCGCCCTCCTCCGTGAGCCCAAAGCACCCGACGAGCTCACCGCTCGCGAGGCCCGGCAGGAAGCGCCGCCGCAAGTCCTCGCTCCCGAAGCGGTAGATCGGCCCCATCACGAGCGATCCTTGCACGGACGCGAGGCTGCGCAAGCCCGAGTCGGCCCGCTCCAACTCGTACATCGCCGCGCCGTACGCGTTTTGCGTCGATTCCGACCCGCCGTACGCCTCGGGAAGCGTCGGGCCGAGAAGCCCCTGCCGCCCGAACGTTCGCAGGAGATCGCGAGGAGCGCCGTCCTCGTCCCACCAGCCGCCCACGTGCGGCAGCACCTCGTTCGTGACGAAGTCGCGCGTCACGTCCCACACGGCGCGCTCGTCGGAAGTCAGAAGCGCGCGGACCGACAGGAAGTCCAGCATGCGGTCATGCTAGCAGGCGCGCCTCCGCCGTGAAGGATCAAGGAGCGGGTGGCGCGTCCGGCGACTGCACGTACGGCTCCGACTCGCCGAGCGGCGAGTCCTCGATCGTGCCGTTCGGCTCGGGGAAGTCCTCACCTCGAGGCTCCTGCGACACGTCACCGTCCGGAGCCTCGTCGCTCGGCGGAAGGGGCTGCACGTCGTCCGGAACGGGAACCACGGTCGGATCTTGGGTGTCGGGCGTCGGCGTCACGTCGGGCAAGTCGGGTAGGCCGTCCTGCGACGACTGATCTTGAAGTTCCTGCTGCTGTCGTTCCTGCTCTTCGGCTTGGCGTTGCAGTTCCTGTTGCCGAGCGGCTTCCTGCGCGGCTTGCTCTTCGGCTTGGCGTTGCAGTTCCTGCTGCCGGGCGGCTTCCTGCGCAGCCTGCTCTTCGGCTTGGCGTTGCAGTTCCTGTTGCCGAGCGGCTTCCTGCGCAGCCTGCTCTTCGGCTTGGCGTTGCAGTTCCTGCTGCCGGGCGGCTTCCTGCGCGGCTTGCTGCTCGGCTTGGCGTTGCAACTCCTGTTGCCGAGCGGCTTCCTGTGCCGCCTGCTCTTCGGTTTGCCGTTGCAGTTCCTGCTGCCGAGCGGCTTCTTGCGCCGCTTGTTGCTCGGCTTGCTGCCGCGCCGCTGCCTGCTGCTCGGCTTGGCGCCGCGCCTCCTCTTGCTGGGCCGCCTGCTGAGCTTGCCGCCGCTGCTCCTGCTCGCGTGTGGCTTGCTGCTGGGACGCTTGCGGCTTTGGCGTGGGAGACGACGTGCGATTCGGGTTCGAACGCCCTCCGAAGAAGTCGCGCAAACCTTGCACGACGCCGCCTCGCGCCGCCGCTTCCTGGACGAAAGCCATGTTCACGCCGCGCACCCAGTTGAAGGTCACGTCGCTCGGCTTCTCGAACGCCACGACGGGCCGACCTCGCAACGTGCCCGCCACGGCAGTTTGCCAAATCGGCGCGGCGATCTCACCGCTGTAGCTGTTGAGCGGCATCGCTCCGCCAGCTTGACGACCCACCCACACGGCGCCCGCCACGCTCGGCGTGACGCCCGCGAACCACAAGTCCTTCACGTCGTTCGTCGTACCCGTCTTGCCGCCGACTTGCCAGCCGGGAATGCGCGCTCGCCACGCGAGGCCGCCCGACCGAGCGCCGAGGTCGTTCACGACGCCCGACAGCATGTCCAACCCCAAGTACGCCACTTGCGGACTCCACACACGCCGCGAAGCCGCCTTCGGCAAAGCGAGCTCTTTGCCGTCGGCGTTCACGACGCGCTTCACGAAGGTCGGTTCGTGGTACGTCCCGCCGTTCGCGAACGTCGCGTACGCCAGCGCCATCTGCAAGGGGCTCGCTTCCAACGTTCCGATGGACAGCGACAAGCCCGCGTCGGGCGGCGGCGTGAGGCCGAGCGCGCGCACCTTGTTTTCCAAGGCGCGCACGCCGATTTGCTGCGCGAGCCGCACCGTCGGCAAGTTGAGACTGTGATCCAGCGAGTACCGCAACGTCACGGGCCGCCCGAGGTACGTCCCCGAGTAGTTCTGCGGCTGATAATCGCCCGAGATCGGCGCGTCGAGAACGGTGTCCGACTGCTTCCATCCTTTTTCCAGCGCGAGGGTGTACAGCAAGGGCTTCACGCTCGACCCGACTTGACGGCGGGCGTCCACGGCGTTGTTCCACTCGCTTTCGCGGCCCGGGCCGAGCTTCTGTCCGACCAAGGCCAGCACTTCTCCGCTGGAGGGCTGCACGAGGGCGAGACCCAGCGTCGCGCCGCTCGGCACGTTTGCTTCTTGCGACGCGACGTTCGCGGCGTTTTGCGCCTGCACGTCCATCGTCGTGTACACTTTCAGCCCTCCGCGCGAATACACCGTCTTGCTGCCGAAACGCTTCACGAGGTCGTCTTGCACGACGTCGAGGAACGCCGTGTACTTGCCTTCCTCGAGCTTGGGCATGTTGCGGATCTTGGCGTCCTTGTCGACGAGGGTGGCCGACACGACGTTGCCCTGCCCGTCGTACCGCACGCGCCATCCCGCCGGCTGTAGAGGCACGCGCCACGCGGCGTCCGCCTGCGCTTTGGTCACCATGCCGTCCTCGACCATGCGGTTCAAGAGGTCGCGCATCAGCGGACGGTAGCCCGCGTAATTGAAGTACCGCCGTGGACTTGGAATGAGCGTCGCGAGGTAGGTGCTCTCGGCGAGGCCGAGCCGAGAGGCGTCCTTGCCGAAGTACGCGCGCGCCGCCGTCTGCGCGCCGACGATGTCGCCTCGCGCGCCGCCCGCGCCCCAATAGATGACGTTGAGGTACGCCGAGAGAATCTCCTCCTTCGAGAAGTTTCGCTCGACTTGAAAGGCGAGGATCGCCTCGCGCACCTTTCGCTCTGCCGTCCGCGCTTGGTTGAGATCGGCGAGGATGGTGTTCTTCACGAGTTGCTGCGTGAGGGTGCTGCCGCCTTCGAGGTCGCCGCGCAGCGTGCTCCACAGCGCGCGCGCCAGTCCTTGGAAGTCCAGACCGTGGTGCTTGTAGAAGCGTCGGTCTTCGCTCGTGACGACGGCCGCCTTCAGCCACGGGCTGAACTCGCTCGCCTTCAGCAGCGTCCGGTTGGCGCGGTCACCGCCGCCGAGCTTCGGGGACAACGTGCCCACGAACTGCCCGGAGCGATCGAAGACTTGCGTCTTTCCGCCGAACTCCAGTGCGCCGAGGCTGTCGACGGGCGGAAGGTCGCGGCCCCAGAACATGACGCCGCCCGTCACCGCCCCGACACCGAGCAGCAAGGTGAGAACCGTTCCGGTCAGAAAACGCATCGAGGCATTCTACGCGAGGGAACTGACGAAAGTTCCCGGCTTCTCATGAGAAGCTCGACGCCCTTGGCGACGAACGCACGGTGAAAAATGCGTTCGGAAAGTGTGATGAAATGAAGATATGACTTCTCCCGCGCCGTCTCCCGAATTGACCTCAATGCTCGACTTGCACCGCCGCAAACAGCACGACGCGTTGCTGGAGCGCGGCCAAGCGCTTCTCGTCGAGCGCCCCGACGAAGTGCAAGCGCGGCTCCTCGTCGCGCAGGTGTTCGCCGAGCGAGGACAGTGGGGAAGCGTCGAGGAGGTCACGCGCGAAGGCTTACGGCTCGATGCGAAGCAGCCCGACTTGCTTCGGTACCTCGGCGCGGCCGTGATGAACCAAGGACGCGTCGCGCAAGCGGCGGGCATCCTGCAAGAAGCTTTGCAAGTCCAGCCGTCGCCGCAAACGGCCGTGAACTTCGCCATCGCGTTGCTGCAACTCGGCCACGAAGCCGACGGCCTTCGCGTCTTCCAGTACGCGGCGAGCCTCGCCAAGAACGACGCCGAACGCGCACGCATCCTGAGCTTCGCCGCCACCCAACTGTTCGCGCGCGACCTTCTCGGGGGCGCCGCGACCCTCTCCGAGGCTTTGCGGCGTCTTCAGCCCGCCGATCCCGTGGGATGGACCGTGTACGCGGTCGCGCTGTTCAAGCTCGGTCGCTTCTCCGAAGCCGTGGAGGTGTGCCTGGAAGGCTTGAGTCACCACCCCACGCACCCCGACTTGCACGTCACCCTCGCCGACGCGTTGCTCGAAGCGGGCCGCCACGACGAAGCCAAGGGGGCCGCCGAGGAAGCCGAGCGCCACCTGCCGCCCGAGCGGCGCGCGTCGTGGCGCCTGCACCGTGCGCTGAGCCTGCCCGTCGTGGCAGACGCCGCGAGCGAAATCGACGAAGCACGCGCGTTCCTGCGCGCCACCCTGGACGAACTGCGCGAACGCGTCCGAGAAGGGGAGAAGCTGTTGCCGCTCGTCGCCGTCGGAGGCCCGCCGTTCATGCTCGCCTACCACGGGCAGGACAACTTGGCGTTGCGCCGAGATCTCGCGGCGCTGCTGCGTGAAGCCAGCCCCGAACTGACGTACACCGCGCCGCACGTCACCGCTCCCCGAGCGCCAGGCAAGATCCGCGTGGGCTTCTTGTCGTTCATGTGGGGCAACTCCAGCCCCACGAAGCAGTGGCTCGGCTTGATTCAAAACCTCGACCGCGAACGCTTCCACGTGACGGTCCTCGCGCTCGGCCCGTTGCGTCAACCCGACAGCCCCGTGGCGCGGGCGCTCCTCGAAGCCGCCGACGAGTTCGTGATGCTGCCGCGCCAACTCGAACAAGCGCGCGAGATCGTCGCGCAGCGAGCCTTGGACGTCTTGCAGTACGCCGAGCCGAACGCCGACGCGCTCGAGTACCTCCTCGCGTTCGCTCGCCTCGCCCGCGTTCAAGGCACCTCCATCTCCTACCCGGAAACGACGGGCATCGACACCATGGACGACTTCGTGTCCACGCCCGAGATGGACCCCGACGGATTCGAAGCGCAGTACAGCGAACGGCTGGTTCGGCTTCCCGGCACGGCCACCTTGACCCACTACGTGGAGCAGACGCCGCCGTCGCGCAAGACGCGCGCCGACTTGGGCTTGCCCGAAGGACGCTTGTACGCCTGTCCGCAAGCTTTGTTCAAGTTCCACCCGGACATCGACGCCCTCTTCGAAACGCTGCTGCGCCGCGACCCCGAGGGGCACCTCGTCTTGATTCAAGGCGAGAACGCCTCGCAATCCGAGAAGTTGCTCGAGCGCCTGGGCCACAACCTCGGTGACGCCTGCGCGCGCGTCGTGATGCTGCCGCGTTTGTCCGGCGACGACTACAACCGCGTGCTGCAACTCGTCGACGTCGTGCTAGACCCTCCGTATTACACCGGCTACACCACCTCCATCGCCGCCCTCACCATGGGAACGCCGGTCGTGACGAGAGAAGGACGCTTCAACCGTGAACGTCACACGGGCGCCATGCTGCGGGCCGTCGAAGCCGACGCCTGCGTCGTGCCGGACCTCGACGCGTACGTCGAGCGCGCCGTCGAACTCGCTCATCCGACGGTTCGCCGTGCGTTCACGCGCGCCACCATCAGCAAGAACGCCCACCGTTTGACTCTCGAGAAGGCGACGGTGCGGGCGTTCGAAGCGTACTTCGAGGAGGTGGTTCGATCGATCGACGCGCAAGGCCGCCGCGCCTAACACCTGTTAGTTCCCGGTGTTAGACTTGAACGCGTGAGCCAAGAAGACCTCAAGAGGACACCGCTGCACGACGCGCACGTTCGAGCGGGCGCGCGCATCGTGCCGTTCGCGGGGTACGCGATGCCCGTGCAGTACGCGGGCGTCATGGCCGAACACCACGCCGTTCGCGAAGGTGCGGGCGTGTTCGACGTGTCGCACATGGGCGAGTTTCGCGTGACGGGACCGCAGGCGCTGGACTTCCTGCAGTTCGCGACGACGAACGACGTCGGCAAGCTCAAGCCGGGCCGCGCGCAGTACAACCTTCTGCCGAACGAGCGTGGCGGTCTCGTGGACGACATCTACGTGTACATGCTGAGCGAGGGCGAGTACTTCGTCGTCGTGAACGCCGCCAACGTCGACAAGGACTTCGCGCATTTGCAAGGAATCGCGGCGCGCTTCGACGTGAATCTCGTGAACGAGAGCGACGCGTGGGGTCTGCTCGCCGTGCAAGGCCCGAAGGCGGCCGAATTGCTGCAGCGTCACGCGGACCTCGACCTCTCGTCCAAGAAGAAGAACAGCGTCTTCAAGGCGACCCTCTTCGACTTCGACGTGATGCTGGCCCGCACGGGGTACACGGGTGAGGACGGCTTCGAGATTTTCGTGAAGGCCGACGAGGCCGAAGTCGTGTGGGACAAGCTTCTCGCCGTGGGCTTCACGCCCGCCGGGCTGGGCGCGCGCGATACCCTGCGTCTCGAAGCGGGCTTTCCGCTGTACGGGCACGAGTTCGGCGACGACATCCACCCGCTCAGTAGCCATTACACGTGGGCCGTGAAGGACAAGGCCTTCCACGGACGCGAGCACATCCTCGAGAAGGCGAGCGGGCACAAGCTTGTGGGCCTCACGCTGGACAAGGTCATCGCGCGCGAGGGAGCGCCCGTCAAGAGTGGGGGAGAAGTCATCGGGCGCGTCACGAGCGGCTCGATGAGCCCGACCCTCAAGGTGCCGATCGCCATGGCGCTTATCGACGCGAACTGCATCGAAGACGGTGAACTCACGGTCGAGATTCGCGGCAAGGAGTACCCCGCGAGGGTCACGGCCTTGCCGTTCCTGAAAAAGTAAGCCCGGATTCACGCCCCATGCCCGCAGGGGAGGCGCGTGGACGGTCCTTGCAATAAACCGCAATTCGTTTTCCCGCCTCGCCCTAGACTCAGGAGTCAACTATGAACATTCCCAGCGATCTTCAGTACATGTCCAGCCACGAGTGGATTCGCGTCGATGGGGACGTCGCCACGGTCGGCATCACGGACTTTGCGCAAGACCAACTCGGAGACGTCGTGTACGTCGAGTTGCCGGAAGTGGGCCGCGTCGTCAGCGCGGGCGAGACGGTCGCCGTCGTGGAGAGCGTCAAGACCGCCAGCGACATCTACAGCCCCGCCAGCGGCGAGATCGTCGAAGTGAACGACGGCCTCTCGGGCAGCCCCGAGCTCATCAACGAGGGGCCGTACGAGAACGGCTGGCTTTTCAAGATCCGCGTGGACACGGTCGGCGACACCATGAGCGCCGACGAGTACGCGAAGATCGCTCAGTAAGCGAGAACGAAGGACCATGACCAAACCTCTGCAAGAACTCCTTCAACAAGACGACTTCCTCACGCGCCACATCGGCCCCAACGAGCAGCAACAGCAGGAGATGCTCGAAGCGCTTGGTGTGGACAACTTGGAGGAACTCGTCGAGACGACCTTGCCCGAAAGCATCCGCTTCAAGGGCGATTTGAACGTCGGCGCGCCTGTTCCCGAAGCGCGGGCCCTGAGCGAGCTCAAGGCCCTGGCGAGCAAGAACCGCGTGACGCGCTCGTACATCGGCATGGGGTACCACGGCACGCTCACGCCCGCCGTCATTCTGCGCAACATCCTCGAAAATCCCGGCTGGTACACCGCGTACACGCCGTACCAAGCGGAGATCAGCCAGGGCCGCTTGGAGATGCTGCTGAACTTCCAGCAAGTCGTGATGGACCTCACGGGCATGGAAGTCGCGAATGCCAGCCTCCTCGACGAAGCGACGGCCGCCGCCGAGGCGATGACGCTCGCCAAGCGCGTCGGGAAGAGCAAGAGCAACGCGTTCTTCGTCGCGAACGACGTGCACCCGCAGACGCTGGACGTCGTGCGGACGCGCGCCGAGTACTTCGGTTACGACGTGGTCGTCGGCGATCCCGAAGGTGAACTTCCCGAGGCGTTCGCGTACCTCATGCAGTATCCCGGCACGTACGGCGTCGTGCGCGACCTCGCGCCGATCGTGGACGCCGTTCACGCACGCGGCGCCCTCGCGATCGTCGCGACGGACCTCCTCGCCCTCACCGTCCTGAAGAGCCCCGGCGAGATGGGCGCGGACATCGTCGTCGGCAACTCGCAGCGTTTCGGCGTCCCGATGGGGTTCGGCGGGCCGCACGCCGCGTTCTTCGCGTGCAAGGACGAGTTCAAGCGCTCCATGCCGGGCCGCGTCATCGGCGTCTCGAAGGACGCTCGGGGTCGCACGGCCTTGCGCATGGCCATGCAGACGCGCGAGCAGCACATCCGCCGCGAGAAGGCCACCAGCAACATCTGCACCGCGCAAGCCCTGCTCGCCAACATGGCCGCCGCGTACGCCGTCTACCACGGTCCGCAAGGACTCGGGACGATCGGCGAGCGCGTTCAGCGCCTCACGGGCATCTTGCACAAGCGCTTGACGAACGCCGGGCTGCGCGTCAACGAGACGTTCTTCGACACCCTCACCTTCGAGGCGAGCGACACGGACGCCGTTCGCGAACGCGCCCTCGCGAAGGGCATCAACGTGCGCTTCGACGGAAACAGGGTCGGCATCTCGCTCGACGAGACGACCACGCCGAGCGACGTCACGGACCTCCTCGAAGTCGTGACGGGTCGGCAAGTCGAGTTCCACGACGACGCCACGAGCGGCATTCCCGCGAACCTCGTCCGCACGTCCCCGTACCTGCAGCATCCCGTCTTCAACTCGCACCGCTCTGAAAGCGCCATGCTGCGCTACCTCAAGAGCCTCGAGAACAAGGACTACAGCCTCGTCCACGGCATGATTCCCCTCGGATCGTGCACGATGAAGCTCAACGCCACCTCCGAGATGCTACCCGTCACGTGGCCGGAGTTCGCGAACATCCACCCGTTCGCGCCAAGCGACCAGACGACCGGATACGCCGAGATGATCGGTCGCCTGGAAAGCTGGCTCGCCGACATCACCGGATACGACGCCGTCTCCATGCAGCCCAACTCGGGCGCGCAAGGCGAGTACGCGGGCCTCTTGGTAATTCGCAAGTACCACGAGGCGCGCGGCGAAGGGCACCGTGACGTGTGCCTCATCCCGTCGAGCGCGCACGGCACGAATCCCGCGTCCGCCGCGATGATGGGCATGAAGGTCGTCGTGACGAAGACGGACGAGGACGGTAACATCGACCTCGCGGACCTTCGGGCGAAAGCCGAGCAGCACTCGGCGAACCTCGCCGCCTTGATGATCACGTACCCCTCCACGCACGGCGTGTACGAGGAGCACGTGAAGGAAGTGTGCGACGTCGTTCATCGACACGGCGGGCAGGTGTACATGGACGGCGCGAACATGAACGCGCAAGTCGGTCTCGCCAAGCCCGGCCTTATCGGCTCGGACGTGTCTCACCTCAACCTCCACAAGACCTTCGCCATTCCGCACGGCGGCGGCGGGCCCGGCATGGGTCCCATCGGCGTGAAGGCGCACCTCGCGCCCTTCCTTCCGAACCACGCCGTTCGCAGCTTGGGCGAGAGCGAGACGGGCGCCGTCAGCGCCGCTCCGTACGGCAGCGGCGCCATCTTGCCGATCTCGTATCTCTACATCCAGATGCTCGGCAGCAAGGGCCTCAGGCGCGCCACGGAAGTCGCCGTTCTGAACGCGAACTACATCGCCAAGAAGCTCGAAGGACACTACCCCGTGCTTTACAAGGGCCAGAACGGTCGTGTCGCGCACGAGTGCATCATCGACATCCGGCCTCTCAAGGCGGCGACGGGCATCACCGAGGAAGACATCGCCAAGCGCCTCATGGACTACGGCTTCCACGCGCCCACCATGAGCTTCCCCGTGCCCGGCACCCTCATGATCGAACCTACCGAGAGCGAACCCAAAGAAGAACTGGACCGCTTCGTGGAGGCCATGGTCGCCATTCGCCGTGAGATTCGCGAAGTCGAAGACGGCCTCATCAAGGCCGAGGAGACGGCGCTGAGGCACGCCCCGCACACGATGGACGACCTCGTGGACGCGAACTGGGACCGCGCGTACTCGCGCGAGCAAGCCGTCTTCCCGACGGGGCACACGCGAACCGCGAAGTACTGGCCCGCCGTGAACCGCGTGGACAACGTGTACGGCGACCGCAACTTCTTCTGCTCCTGCCCCCCCATCGAGGAGTACGCCGAACTGGAGTTCAGCCAGTAAGAACGAACGACAAAGAGGCCTGTCACGAACAGGCCTCTTTGTCGTGGAGTTTCACCCCGGACGCGAAGCCGACTCGCAATGGTAGGGTAACCGGTATGGAAACCCGCGCCCATCGCATCAAACTCAAACCGGGTAGCTTG
This sequence comes from Deinococcus yavapaiensis KR-236, assembly GCF_003217515.1. Lineage (NCBI taxonomy): Bacteria > Thermotogati > Deinococcota > Deinococci > Deinococcales > Deinococcaceae > Deinococcus > Deinococcus yavapaiensis. Next base: position 188,668 of record NZ_QJSX01000008.1, read on the forward strand.
GAGCGCGTTCGAGAGTGGGCGGCGGAAATCACGTGGCGACGCTCCGAAGCGCTCGCGACGCTTCGTGACGAAACCGTCGTCCTCGAATGCTTCTTCCTCGAGCAGTCGAGCGACGGCGACTACCTCATCGCCGTCATGACCGCCCAGAGCTTCGAGCAATCTCGCGCGGCCGTTCAGACCTCGTTACACGAGATTGACGCGTACCACCAGCAGTTCAAGCGCGACACTTGGGAATCCGGGAAGCAACTCGAACTGCTCGTCGACCTCAACCGTATCGACGAGCTCGCTCGCTGAAGTTCGGTAGGTGCGCGGAACCGCGTCATCACGAGGCGGTCGTCACCCATTTCGTCTGAAGCGGGTCGAGCACTTCCAACGAGTCCCCGAGCTTTTGCGGCAGAAGCGGCAGGAAGTCGGCGACGTGCGATCCGCCCGCACCGCGGGTTCGACGCCTTTCAGCATAGCGGCCAGCGGATCGTGGGCGAGTACGTCGGCGTTCGAGCGCATGACTTTGCGTCCAGCCGTGCGCTTGCGTATCGCTTCGCCAGATTCGGATGATGGCAGACTCACGAGCGCGCGAGTCTGAAACAAGGGCGATTTGAAGAAACGGCGGGCTCAAGTTTCGTGCAAGCCGCCCGAGAAGGTCATGACGATGCAGGGCTTCGGCTTGTGCGGGCGTCCTCACTTGAAGCGGGGCGGCTTGGAGGGCCGTCATGCCAAGTGATCCGTCCTTCGGCGTTCACTTGAAACCCCTGGTTCTGAAAGGCTGCATCGAAATCGGTGCGTGGAGTTCAGGCAGCTCGAACGAGGCGAAAAGGTGTACCGCTTGGTCGCCTGCCCGCGCGGGCCAACTGTCTTCTCCTCACCGCTTCCGAGCGGTACCGTTGTTTTGACGAAACGGACGTGCAGGTTCTCTTCACGACACCTGGGAACGTGTGGAGCACCTTGGAAGCATGGCTTCTCCTTCCTCGTCGCCCCCCAAGTCCTTCTCGGAGGTCATTCAGCACAACGTCGCCGCCCTCGCGGAAATGAGGGCGGAGCAGGAGAAGCGGCGAACGACGCAAGACCGTGTAGCGGACACCATCACGCGGTTCACGGGCAGCATGACGTTCGTGTACCTGCACCTTCTGATCATCGGCGGGTGGGTGATCGTGAATCTCGGCTTCCTTGGAATCAAGCCGTTCGATCCGTTTCCGTTCGGCTTGCTGACGATGCTGGGATCGCTCGAGGCGATCTTCCTGTCGACGTTCGTGCTGATCAGCCAGAACCGGATGTCTCAGGCAGACGCACGCCGCGCCGAGCTGGACTTGCAGATCAACATGCTGACCGAGCACGAGTTGACGCAGTTGATTCGCCTCACACACGAGATCGCCGCGCGACTCGGGGTGGAGGTTCGCGATGAAACGCCCTTGCTCGAAGCGATGGAGAACGTGCGACCCGAGAAGATCGTGGAGGTCATGGAGGACGTGGAGCAAGGCGACGCCTTGTCTCGGCAAGAATTGCAGACGATCGGCGAACGGGAAGTCGGCGACGAGGCGGACGAGTTTCTTCGCGGCGTTCGCGCTCGGCCGCTCGACATTGGCCGGGACGTTGAAGGAACGAAGTAGGGGCGCACAGACGCCTCCCCTCTACAGGGTGGTCCACGTCGGGCCGTTCGGGATGCCTTCGACCGTGTAGTTGTACGTGACGTTTCCGAGCGTGCTGCTGGAGCGAACGATCAAGGTATTCCAGCCTTTTTCGAAGGTGGCGTTCCAATTCATCGTGCGCGTTCCCGAACTGACTTGGCAGACGACGGTGCCGTTGATACTGCCGGGTTGGTCGGCGTACGTGTAAACGACGAGCGTGACGGGGGACGTATCCGTGGAGGCGGTGGTTCGGGCGAGGGAGTGGAAGTCCGTGCCGACGGTGAGGCTTGGCGTTTGCACTTGTGGCGCGGGAGCACTGGCGGTGATGTTGCGGGAGAGGGTGGGGTTGGTTCCGCAACTGCTGAAGGCTTGGCTGTCGAAGAGTTGGGTGGCGGTGGGCTTTGGAAGGGTAACGCTGAAGTCGCCGGTACCGGCGACGTTCGTTTGTGCGACGAGGGCACTTTCGTAGTAGGCCTTGAGAGTGTTTCCACTCGTCGGGTCGTAGTTGACGATACGGCCCGTGAGGGTGAGCGGAGCATCGCCGAGGTGGCCGTTGCCGGTCACGGGTGGGGTGGGAGCGTTCGAGCAGGCGGTGACGGCGAGGGTGAAGGCGGGGAGGGCGAGGCGTTTCTTCATGGTTCCTCCTTGTCGGGACGTGACGGCCATGGGGTGAGTTTCGCGGTCCTTATCAAGGTGGATTCGACCTCGGCGTGGTTCGTCACCAAGGCTCAGATCTCTGCGAGAGTCAAGCGGAAGAACGGCCTCGTCGTGTTCACCGGGTCGAGACGAGGCACGTCGAATGCCCGGCGCGTCTTGTCCAGGTCGAAGTGGTGAACCACCCGTAAGCCTTCGTGTGAGAGAGGGGTGGAGACGGGCCCGCTTGAGGAGCGCCGAGGATGAGGAAATCGCTTTAACTTCCCTTTAACTTCATCTTGTATCTAGGAAGAGGAGGAAGTACGCAATGGTCGGGTTTCAATTTGCCAGACGGCGGTCCACGTTCATCCCATCCTGGCGAGTGCGAACCTGGTTTACCCAGAGACGCTCGAAGAACACGCCTCATCCTCCGAGCGTGCTCGACCAGACAATCCAGCGCGGGAGCGCCCCGATGCCGACCATCGCGTACTGGCGCAGCTCGCACCACCCGCGACCCAGCCCACGCTTTTTCGGACAGGCAGCGTCCTTTGGAGCCGCCATGGAAGCGTGTGAAGCCGCCCACGGGCGCGTGCTCGAATGGCAGGAGGTCGACAGGGGGCATTACACGGCTCGTGCGACCGACTTCGTGTACACCGTGCGTTTCGAAGCGTAACGATCCACTTTGCCGCAGACGTTCCCACGCCACCTGCGGGCGCCTTGCAAAACCTCGCGTGAAAATGCGAGCGAACGTCGAGGTTGCCTCGAGCGCGTCATAAAGAGCGAAGGCCATTCCCCTTCGGGTGTCACGCCTCGGGGAATTGTCCTCACGCCAAGCTGGAAGCGACCACGGGAGCCGTGGTCGCGGTCGGCCGACAAACGTGTCGCTCGGAGCTCCAAGCTCACCGCGCGTCTTCTATCACTCCGCCGTGGTCGGGCTGATCGTGGCGCGGATTTGATGCACGTTGTCCGCTGGAAAGCCAGCAGTACGGGCATGCTCTCGAACCGCTTCCTCGTCCGGAGCGATGTACACACAGTGGATCGCGTTCTCGGTGACGTAACTTTCCACCCACTGGACGTTCTTCCCATCGCGTTGCATGTCGGCGAGCACTTTGTTGGATGTTTGGGCGGCCCCTCGCATGTCTTCACTCGAAAGGTTCCCGACGCCAGGCATTCTTCGCTCGATCAGGTACTTCGGCATGACCACCCTCCATTTGCTTTGTTCGCTTGAATTTATAGGACTCCTCAACAACGACGTTGTAAAGAACCCGATCTTTGTTTTCTCTTCACGTCGTTCCTGTTCGACACCCAGGCGCGACTGGGAGAACGCTTGTTCCCTAGAGGAAGCACGTGTCTTTGGCGTGACCGCGCGCTTACTCCGCCTCGGGGTCAGGGGTGCTCGACGAGTGTTCGTTCAGCAGTGTCTCGAAGTCCGTCCGGACGTCCCCGCCGATCTCGGCCCAGCCGATGACTTGGTAGCGCCCGTCATGAGCGACGTTGCGAAACGTGTCCTCGACATCCTGAGGAGCGCGCACTCGAAACCACATTTCCGATCCCGAGGTGATGTCCCGAGTGACGATGAACAGGGGGTAGGCAGGCATCGACGCGAAGTGTAGCGTCAACTCGTCACCCCGAAGTAACACCCGGCGAGCACTTGCGGGACGACGCTCCGCTGAAGTCGCCCGAGCCCACCGAATGACGAGGTAGGGCTTCACGAGCACCACACGCGGGACCTCGACCTGCCCCGCGCCGCCCTCAAGGCAACGGCGTTCGGGGAAGGGGAGGCGGGAAGGTGGTGAAACCTTCGAGACGGATGTCGAACGTCACCCGTCATCCGAGGCGCCGCGCTGAAGCCGAGGGAGAGTTCCGTGGCGTTCGACCGGGCCGCCGACGGCGGTGTTACACGAGTGTAACGACCCTCCAATATGCTTCGACAAATAACAAATTGATTCGAGGAGGCGCTATGTCAAGACGCGGGACGACACCATGATCGCATTGTCTGCTCGTGGACTCTACAAGGACTTTCGGGGATTTCGTGCCACGAACGACGTGAGCCTCGACGTTGAGGAAGGCGAAATTCACGCGATTATCGGCCCCAACGGGGCGGGCAAGACGACGTTGTTCAACTTGCTGTCCGGCTATCTCAAACCCACGCGCGGTGAAGTACGCCTCTACGACGAGTTGATTTCGCACTTGTCGCCCGAGGAGATCGTGCGGCGCGGCTTGTCGCGCTCGTTTCAGATTTCGAGCGTCTTCTCGTCGCTGAGCGTTCTCGATAACGTCGTGGTCGCGTTGCAGTCGCGCAGCGGGCTTCCGGCGCAATTCTGGCGGCCCGAGCGCGTCATGCGGCAGTTCGAGCCTCGAGCGCTCGAACTGCTGGAACAAGTGCACCTCACGGGGCTCGCCGGTCGCCTCGCGGCGGACTTGTCGCACGGCGAGAAGCGCCAATTGGAAATCGCGTTGTCCCTCACGCAAGAACCGCGGGTGTTGCTGCTCGACGAGCCGACGTCCGGAATGGGCTCGGAAGGCGTGGCGCGCGTCATTCGTCTCGTGCGGGAAGTCGCTCGGGGACGCACGGTGGTCCTCGTGGAGCACAACATGAGCGTCGTCGCGGAACTCGCGCACCGCATCACCGTGCTGCAGTACGGCAGCGTCCTCGCGAGCGGCGCCTACGAGGACGTGCGGCGCGACCCGCGCGTGATCGAGGCCTACCTCGGCGAGGAGGTCGCGTGAGCGAGCCGTTGCTGAACGTGCAGGGCCTCAACGCCTTTTATGGGCAGGGACACGTGCTGCACGACGTGAACCTCACCGTGAAGTCCGGCGAGATCGTGAGCCTCGTGGGCCGCAACGGAGCGGGGAAGACGACGACCCTCAAGAGCATCATGGGCGTATTGCGCTCGCGAACGGGCCGCGTCACCTTCCAAGGCAAGGACCTCACGCGCCTCCCGTCTCACCGCGTGGCGCGCGTGGGCCTCGCATGGGTGCCCGAGGAACGCGGCATCCTTTCGACGTTGAGCGTGCGCGAGAACTTGGAGTTGCCGCCGAAGCGACCGGGCGGTTGGAGCCTCGACAAGATCTACGAGCACTTCCCGGTGTTGCGCGAACGTGGTCGGCACCCGGGCAGCAAGCTGTCGGGCGGCGAGCAGCAGATGCTGGCGATCGCGCGCGTGCTGAGCAGCGCGCCGAAGTTGCTGCTGCTCGACGAGCCGTCCGAAGGGCTCGCGCCCGTGATCGTGCAGCGCATCGGGGAGATGCTTCAAACGCTGCGCGACGAGGGCATGAGCATCATCTTGGTAGAGCAGAACCTTCGGTTCGCCGCGCGACTCGCCGATCGTCACTACGTGATGGTGAACGGCGCGGTCGTCGAAGAAGTCGCGCGGGCCGACATGGCCGCGCGAGAAGCGGACCTCTTGCGCTATCTGAGCGTTTGACGTTTCGAACGTCTAAATCAAAGGAGCACATCATGAAGAACAAAGTCTTGATCCTGACGGCCATCCTCTCCAGTGTCGCTAGCGTCGCGGGCGCGCAGAAGCTCAGCGACAACGTGATTCGCGTGGGCGTCCTGACAGATCTTTCGGGCGTGTACTCCGAACTCGCCGGACAGGGATCGGTGAAGGCCGCGCAGATGGCCGCCGACGACTTCATGCGCGCCAACCGCAGCTACGCCGGGAAGGTTCAAGTCATCGGCGTAGATCACCAGAACAAGGCGGACGTCGCGAGCAACAAGACAGCCGAGATGATCGACCGTCAGAACGTCGACGTCATCATGGACCTTCCGACGTCTTCGGCGGCGCTCGCGTCGGTGGAAGTCGCGCGGCAGAAGAAAGTCGTCGCGATGGTCGTGACGGGCGGCACGACGGCCCTCACGAACCAAAGCTGCAACCGCTACACCTTCCACTACGCGTACGACAACTACATGCTCGCCAACGGCACGGGCACCGCCGTGACGAAACGTGGCGGCAACAGCTGGTACATCATCTACCCGAACTACGCGTTCGGGCAGGACCTCAACCGGCAGATGACGGCGGCCGTGCAGGAAGCGGGCGGCAAGCTCGCCGCGCCGAGCGACGCCACACCCTTCCCGAACACCGACTTCTCCACGTACCTCCTCAAGGCGCAAAGCCTCAAGCCCAAGGTCTTCGGAACGATGCAGGCGGGCGCGGACCTCGTGAACGTCGTCAAGCAGTACAACGAGTTCGGTCTGCGTCAGCAAGGCATCGGGCTCGGCATCGGCTTGCTGTTCGAGACGGACGTGGCGGCGCTCGGGCAAAACGCGTTCGCGGGCGCGCTCGCGACGGTGCCGTGGTTCTGGAACCTCGACGACCGTTCGCGCACCTGGGCTGCCAAGTTCGAGAAGACCTTCGGCAAGAAGCCGACGTGGGCGCAAGCGGGCGTGTACAGCGCGACGTACCAGTACCTCAGCGCCGTGGCGCGCGCGAAGACGGACAACAGCGACGCGGTCGTCAAAGCCTTGGAAAACTACCGCTTCAGCGACTTCTTCGCGCGCAGCGCGTACGTCCGTCCGCAAGACCACCGCGTCATCCTGGACGTGTACACCGTGCAGGTGAAGAGCAGCGCGGAAAGCAAGGAGCCGGGCGATCTGTTCAAGATCGTGGCGCGCATCCCGGCGAGCCGGGCGTTCCTGCCGCTCAGCGAGTCCAAGTGCGAGATGAAGTGACGCCGTTCGCCGTGACGGCGGGCGGGCGTGGTGAGGGGAAGCGCGCGTGAACACGCAACTCATGTTCATTCAAGTGTTCAACGGCCTCGTGAACGGCGCGTTCTTCGCGCTTCTGTCGCTGGGGCTCGCCGTGATCTTCGGGCTTTTGCGCATCGTGAACTTCGCGCACGGCGCGCTGTACATGCTGGGCGCGTTCGTGGCGTTCGCGCTCGGGCAGGCGCTCGGCTTGGGCTTCTGGCCCGCGCTGATTCTCGCGCCTCTCCTCGTCGGGGCGCTCGGCGTTGCCCTCGAACGCGGCTTGCTGCGCCGCCTGTACGGCCTCGATCCGAGCTACAACTTGCTGCTCACGTTCGGCTTGACGCTCTTGGTGCAAGACGTCATCAAGCAGGTGATGCTGTCGCGGTACGCCGTGTCGAGCGCGCCGTACACCATTCCGCAGGAGCTCGTCGGCGCGACGAACCTCGGCTTCGTGTTCTTCCCGACGTACCGTCTGTTCGTGATCGTGTTCGCCCTCGTCGTGTGCCTCGCGACGTGGTTCGTGATCGAGCGGACACGCGTCGGCGCGGTGATTCGCGCGGCGACCGAGAACCCGACGGTGACGCAAGCCTTCGGAATTGACGTGAGCCGCTGGGTGACGATCGTGTTCGGCCTCGGCGTGGCGCTCGCCGCGCTCGCCGGGGTGCTGGCCGCGCCGATCTACAGCGTCGAGCCCTACATGGGCTCCGAGCTCATCATCGTGACGTTCGCGGTCGTGGTGATCGGCGGCATGGGCAGCATCCTCGGCTCGGTCGTGACGGGCTTCGCCGTCGGCGTGCTCGTCGCGCTCGGCTCGGCCCTCTACCCACCGATCGCGAATACCCTCGTGTTCGTGTTGATGGCGCTCGTGTTGCTGCTTCGTCCGAACGGACTGTTCGGCTTGCCGGAGGCGAAGTGACGGCCTTGCCCCTCACGCGCGGACGCGGCCGGACCGGGTGGGCGCTCACCTTGATCGTCTGCGCAGCGGTCCTGCTCGTCTTGCCGCACGTCATCTACCCCGTGCTCGCGCTCGACATCCTCGCGTTCGGGTTGTTCGCCGTGGCGTTCGACTTGTTGTTCGGCTTCAGCGGCTTGCTGTCGTTCGGACACGCCGCCTTTTGGGGAGTGAGCGCGTACGCGACGGCGTACCTGCTCGGGCACGGGCAGTCCGTGCCGGTCGCGCTTCTCGGCGGGTTGCTCGCGGCGGTCCTTATCGCGTGGCCGATCGGCTTTCTGTCCGTTCGGTCCATCGGCATCTACTTCTCGATGATCACCTTGGCGTTCGCGCAGATGCTGTCGTTCCTGGCGCTGCAGTGGACGGACGTCACGGGCGGCGAGAACGGCTTGCAAGGCCTTGCCCGGCCGAACCTGCTGGGACTCGACTTCTCGAACGGCTTCCACCGCTACTACTTCGCGCTCGCCGTGTTCGCCGTGGGCTTTTTCGCCGCGTACCGCACGGTACGCTCGCCGTTCGGCAAGACGCTCGTCGCCGTGCGCGACAACGAGACGCGGGCGCGCAGCGTCGGGTACTCGCCGACGCGATTCAAGCTCACGGCCTTCGTGATCTCGGCGGCCCTGTCGGGACTGGCGGGCGCGCTCTTCGTCTTCGGGCACGGCGTGGTCAGCCTGGAGGTCGTGAGTTGGCGCACGTCGGGCGAGGTCGTCATGATGACCTTGCTCGGCGGAACGGGCACGCTGTTCGGTCCGGTCGTCGGCGCGGCGGTCGTGCTGTTGCTGCGCGACGTCCTCTCGACGGCGAATCTGCCCGTTGGCATCGTGACGGGCCTCGTGTTCGTGCTGACGGTGCTGTTCTTCCGGCGAGGCGTCGTGGGCACGCTGCTGGGATGGTTGGCGCGGCGCGGCTGACGATCGGCGGTCACGGAAAAGCCTCGCGGAAGCAGTTGGCCGCGAGGCTTTTCTTTTCACCGCTTCGTGACGATCATCGGAAGTCCGTTTTTGGCGCGCAGGGTGATGGTTTGTTCCAACTCCATCCGAAAGCCCTCGGCGGGCTGGAAGTCGAAGCGGCTGGCCAGGGTGGCGAGCAACAGGGCGCCTTCCATGACGGCGAGGTTCGTGCCGATGCACTTTCTCGCGCCCGCGCCGAACGGCAGGTACGCGAAGCGGTGCGCCGGAAGCCGTCCGGTCAGGAAACGGTCGGGATCGAAGGTCTCGGCGTTTGGCCAGAAGGCAGGGTGACGGTGGATGTTGAAGGTGGACACGAAGACGTTCGTCTCGGCGGGGACGCGCCACCCGCCAAGCTCCGTGTCGTGCGCGGCGCGCCTCGGGCTCGTGACGGGCGCGGCGGGGTAAAGGCGCAGCGTCTCGTCGAGGACGGCGCGCGTGAACGGCAGGTTCGGAAGGTCTGCGACCGTGGGAAGGCGTCCCGCGAGGACGCGGTCGAGTTCCTCTCGCAGGCGTGCGACGACGTCCGGATGCTGCGAAAGGACCCAGCAGGCGAACGTGAGGGTATTCGCCGTCGTTTCGTGGCCCGCTCCGAAGATCGTGAGGACCTCGTCTCGAAGTTGTTCGTCCGTCATGCCTTCACCGGTGTCCTCGTCGCGCGCTTCGAGCAGCATGTCGAGCAGGTCACCTTTGGTTTCGCCGCTCGCTCGGCGTTCGTCGACGAGACGCCGCACGATCGCGTCGATCACGCCTTTTTGCCGCGTGAACGCCTTGTTGGCGGGCGTCGGCCAAGACATCGGGGGTGAGAAGGGCGCTTGGATGCGCGCTTGCACGAAGCGCGTTCCGGCCGCGACGGCGGGGCCGACCTTGCCCGCCTCGCCGAGCAGGTCGGCGCTGAACATCGTCTGCGTGATGATGTCGAGGGTGACGCTCGTCATCTCCACGTCGATGTCCACCGTTCGTCCGGCTTGCGCGCCGAGGCGGTCTACGAGTCGCGCGGCCGCCGCTTCCATCTTGTGGGCCATCGTGGCGAGCCGAGCTTTGTGGAACATCGGCTGCATCATGCGACGCTGCGAAAGCCACGAAGCGTGATCGTGGTTCGTGACGAGGCCGTTTCCGAGCAGAAGCCCGAGGCCGAACCGCACGTCGCGCTTGGGAAAGGTGGCGGCGCCGTCGACGAGAACGTGCTGCGCGAAGTCTGGGTGCGAGACGATCAGCAGGGTGCGGCCCGCGATCTCGAAGCGAACGAGGTCGCCGTACTGACGCCATCCGCTCGTCGTGGCGTGCAAGAAGCCTTGCCGAAACGCGTGGGCGCTTCCGAGCGGCCACGTGCCTTTCGGGCCGGGCGCGAGGGGAAGCGGTCGGGGCGGAAGGGACGTGGTCAAGAAAGCCTCCTTTCGGAATTATGCGCTCCCTCGCGTCGCCGCGGCATGAAGACGCGAACGCCAAGGTTTGGAACCACTTCCTGTCCGTTCGGGTGACGGTTCCGTATTACAGTGGCTCATGGACACGTTGAACGTGGGAATCCTCGGGGCCGGGTTCATCGCGGGCGTCGTCACGCCTGCCATCAACGCTTCTCGAAACGCTCGGGTGACCGCCGTGGCCGCAAGGGACGCGGCGCGCGCCGCCGAGTTCGCGTCGCGGCATGAACTCGCGCGGCACCACGAGAGCTACGACGCCCTCTTGAACGATCCCCACGTCGACGCCGTGTACGTCACGCTTCCTCCTGCCTTGCACGCGCCTTGGACATTGCGCGCCCTCGCGGCGGGCAAGCACGTCTTGTGCGAAAAGCCGTTCGCGCATGACGCGAAGGACGCGCGAGCCATGAATCTCGCCGCGCGCGAGGCGGGATTGGTGTTGATGGAAGCGGCGATGTACCGCTTTCACCCTCAGTTCGAGCGCACCCAGGAACTGCTGAGCGAAGGCGTCGTGGGAGACGTTCGGGTCGTACGCGGCTCGTTCTTCGTGGATCTCGCCGCCTTCGCGCCGACCGACAACTTTCGCTGGCAAGGTGATATGGGCGGAGGGGCGCTCCTCGACCTCGGCTACTACCCGGTGAGCGCCGCTCGTACCCTGTTGGGCCGCGAACCGATCGAAGTGCTAGGCGTGGCGTCCTCGACGGCGAACGGAGTCGACGAGGCGTTCCATGGCGCCTTGAACTTCGGGGAGTCGACGTGGTCGAGCGTCGATGCCGCCTTCGCCCCGCCGTTTTGGCAGGGCCTCGAAGTGGTGGGCACGAAGGGGGTGCTGTCCTTGCCGCGGCCCTTTTTGCCGTTCGAAGACGAGTTCCTGACGATCTTCGTGAACGGCGAGGCGCAGTCCGTTCGCTCGGCGAATCATTACCAACGCATGGTGGAACACTTCGCGGACGTCATCTTGCGTGGTGTGCCGCTGCGGTACGGACCTGAAGAGGCGGTCGCTCAAATGGCTGTTTTGGACGCCCTCGGACGTTCGGCGCGGCAAGGAAGTCGCGTGTCGCTCGGCGAAGGTCACGAGGCACGTTCGAACTCGGTCGCGCGGGAAGCGACGTTGCAGGAGCCTGAAGCGTAGAGGGGGACACGACGGGAAGTCTTGCGTCCGCTCGATGTCCTGACCACGTGGCGCGCTCCACGGGAAGGCGAGGCCGCGATCCTCGTGTGAGGCTGCCGAGCTCCGACGACGGCGTTTCACGAGTTGCAAAGCCCACGTGCTGACGGATGGCCGCTGGAAGGGGAACTTGCTCGGATTCATCTGTCGGGCTTTTCCGTGAATCGCGTGATGGGTGACGTGGCGGGCTCTGGGACCGGTAGCCTTCGCGGCATGATCAAAGCGATGGCCGGGGCGTCAGGGTGAAGACCGTGGAAGCAAAGATGTGCCCTGCCAAGACCGAGAAGGTCACGCCGGCATTTTGAACAGGCCTGAAGGCCGAGGGCGGGCCGTATCCGTTCGTGGAGGTGCGCTGACTTCGTGGCGGAATGCGCGGACGTCTGCCCTGTTGTCTAGGGAGCACGAACGAGGGAATGCAGTCGGGAAACGGTGACCGGGAAGAGGAGATCGTCGTTGTAAATTCGCGTGTACGATAGACTCATCGGAACGTGGAGAGCCGCCACGTCGCGAATTGCACGCTCTAGTTCATAAGCGCCGACTCGAAGACTTGGTCGTCATCACGACTCGGCAGTATGATGCCACGCGTCAGAAGATGGTGACTTGCGCACCATTTGGCGAGTCTTCCTCTTGCTTACATTCTTGATTTATTTCTCAGGAACCCTTAAGCTAACGGAAGAGATTCGGTCCGCCGTTTAGCGGTATAAGGAGAACTGTCGTGATCACCACCGTCACCACCGTCACCACCACTACGACCGTCACGACTGCCACTGCCATGAAGGCTGCGACAGCTATGACCGTGTACGACGAGAATCAAACGATGATTCTCGGCGTGGTCACGTTGGTCACCTTGCTCGCCTTGCTCGTGACGAAGGAAATAGCGAGTGCCGTTCCAGGAGAGCGCGCGGCACTGCTCACGAAGTCCACGAACCTCAGCATTTTGCCCTTGGCGATGGCATTCATCGCTATTGCCGTCTACAAGCTCTTCTTTTAAAGGACGCAGTCGACGAGTGAAGGCGCTCCACCGTGGAGCGCCTTCACTCGTCGAGTTGCTTCATGAAGTGGCAGCGAGAACCCCTCACTGCAGTTCTTTCAGCGAGAGCTTCGGACGAGCGACGTCGACGTCGCCAAGACGATGTCGCTCATCCAAAGTCTCACGTCGTCAGATCACGGAGCGTTGGGCGTGTAACGCGAGGCTTGCAATTCGTACAGACGCGCGTACTCACCTCGGCGCGCCATGAGTTCGGCGTGGGTGCCTTGCTCGACGAGCTGACCTCGCTGAAGCACCAGGATTCGATCCACACTTCGAATGCTCGCCAAGCGGTGCGTGACGATCACGACGATCTTGCCGTCGGAAAGCTCTTCGACGCGCTCGAAAAGATCCGCTTCCGCCCTCGCGTCGAGCGCCGACGTAGGTTCGTCGAACAGAACGACGTCCGCTTCACGCATGAACGCCCGCGCGACGCCGAGCTTCTGCCATTGACCGCCTGAAAAATCCATTCCTCCGAACGACACGCCCAGCAAGGTGGCATATCCGGACGGCAAGCCCTCCACGTCCTCGTGGAGCCGAGCTCGACGCGCCGCATTCGACACGCGGGCCTCGTCCGTACGATGCTGCACGTCGCCAAGCCCGATGTTTTCGCTCACCGACAAGTGATACCGACCGAAGTCTTGCAAGACGGCGGCGATACGCGACCTCCACGCCTCGACGTCGATGTCCGCGAGTGGCCGCCCGTTCACTCGAATCGTGCCCGAACTGGGGTCCATGAAGCGGCACAGCAACTTCAAAAGAGTCGTCTTGCCGGCCCCGTTTTCACCGACGATGGCAACGCGTTCTCCGTGCCGCAAGGTGAACGTCAAGTCGAACACCCCGCCCTGACCTTCCGGGTAATGGTACGAGACGCGCTCGAACTCTAAGCCGTCTCTCCAAGGCGAGGGCGGCACGGGCAAGTTCGCCTGACCGAGCAAGGTGGCAGGCTGATCGAGGAATCCGAACAGCTCTTGGAAGAAGTGCAAGTGACCGCGCAGCACACCCAGCGATCCGGCCACGCCTCCCACGTACACCAACAGCGACACCAGCACTTGTAACGCCAAAACCAACACGCCGATTCCCAATTCGCCCGAAAGGGCGCGCGACGTGACCCACGCGAAGGTGATGCCGTTCACGGCCACGAAGGCACACGCGGCGAGCAAGGGCATGATCAGTAAGCGCCGACGCTGACGCAAGGCGTCAGCGTGTGAACGCTCGAAGGCTTCCACGTAACGCTGCTCGAAGAATTCCGCCAGACCGTACAAGCGAATTTCCTTCGCGTGCGCCTCGCTGACAGCCAAACCGCTGAAGTACCGCATCGAACGATTCGAACCGGACCGTTCCAGCTGCATTTGCCACGAGGCGCGTTGTAGGCGGGCGTTCGCCTGGCCGAGCGGCACGGCGCCCAACACCAGCAAAAGGGGAGCCCACCAAACGATCCATCCCAGCAAGCCCAGCAGTCCGACGGTCGTCAAGGCGCTCGGCAGCAGATTCGAGAGCGCGGCGAGCAATCCCATGGGCCGCTGTCCCGCTTGACGAGACAGGAGTTGCAGACGGTCATGAAACGCCGGGTCCTCGAAAAGACGCAAATCGACCACGCGGTTGGCGTGCCGCATCAACATCAACTCCACGTGCGCCGTGAATCGCTCGTTCAAGCTCGCTTGCAGCAACAGGCTTTGCACGTGCAGCACTTGAGTCGCCAAGACGGCGACGCCCAACACCAGCAGGATTCGAACGGTGTCCGCCGCGTGACCGTGCGAAATCGCGTCTACCAGCCCTTTGATGAGCCACAAGCTCAACGGCGCCATGCCGCCACGCACGATCAAGATCAGCACGAACGAGACGGCGAGGCGAGGCTGCGCGGACCACAAGGTGAGCGCCGTTCGGCGAACGAGTCTGCCGATCGGCGCCCACCGAGCTTCCCAAAACACCCTGACCGTCATGGTGAAGCGTGTTCGATGTTGACGGTGTAGCGCCTTCGGACGAACTCGGCGTCGAAGTAGCGAAGAGGCTTGCCGTCCAACTCGATCCAGGCGTGACCGACGACCGCGCCGCCGACGCGACGAACGCCGCTCACGAAGACTGGTCGATAGCCGTAGCGGCGCAACGCCACGTAAAGCGTCAAAGAGCGCGGCAAGCAGACGTCCTCGCGTTTCCCGTACAACCACATCGTCCACTTCACTCCGCGCGCCACACGCTGCACGTCTATCGTCGGCGACGAACCGAAGGGGAGCTCGTCGAGTTTCTCGAACAAAGCGTGAACGTTACTCTCGGGACGCAGCATGGCGCGCACGGCGAGGTAATGCGGAAGCTCCCGCGTCATGTCGGCGAGGTACAGCGGAAACTTCGTCAAGACGAGCGTCGACAAGTCCCAAGCCCGCACCATTCGCCAGTCCAACTCGACGTCACCTCGTTCTTCTCGAATGCTGGCGTCGAATGCGGCTCGCTCAGGCGCCGTCAGCCGCTCGAGGCGAACGTGTCGGCGCCAAGGATCGAGGATCTTCAGGACTTGCAGCAAGGTGCGCCGAGCGCCGAATTGCTCGGCCCGCGCCGTCACCGCCTCGAGCGTCACGCCGTGACGTTCGATCAGTTGCTGCATGTCCGTGTAGTCTTGCGGCTTGAACACCCACCGCTCGCTCGGATCGCAATACCAGGCGCGTCCCAAGACGAGCGGCACCAGCACGGCGTCGACAGGCGAGAGCAGGTGGACGTCCATTCCTTCCCAAGTCACGCGTCGCGCGGCTTGCCAAGACAAGCGTTGCACGCGGCGTTGCCGTGATTGACCGAGCAACGTCCGTTGCGTGGGGTGTCGCTGAACTTCCACGTGCGCCACGCCGCTCGGGGACACCAAGCGAAGCACCTCGTGGTCGAACCACGCTCCGGGCGGACGGCGCCAGTCCACTCGCCACCCCAAGCGCCGCGCGAGCCGCTCCGCGACTGCCGTGTTCTCGTCGTGAATCACGATGTCGATGTCGCCGTAGTGCCTGGCACCGGAAGCGGCGTACTCGAACTCGGCGAGCGCGAAACCTTTGATGAGGAGCACGTCGATGCTGGCGTCCCGCCAAGCGCGGAGCAGCGGAATCAACTCGGCCTTCGTCACTTCATGACGTGCCGCCGCCAGGCGGTAGGCGAACCGAAGCTGCGAGCGATCCGGTGTGTCGGGCGACGCGTGAACGAACGCGTACCCGACGAGCTTGGTCACCTCGAGCAACGTTCGGGACGGCAAGGTCGACGACGTGCCCAGCAGAAAGTGTTCGAGCGAAGCGAGGGACATCGAAGCGTTCACGACCTCCGCTCATCATAGCAAGCAAAGAAGACGAAAGAACCGAAGCGCTTCTCGTCGTCCTAGGCGGCGGCCCCCGGGGTGACGGCCGGAAACGCCGAAAGCGACTTCAACGCAAGTGCCCCAACGCGTACTCCCGAAGCGTCGCGATCCCTTCGTGGAACACGACGCCGAGCGCTCCCAAGCGATCGGCGGGTGTGGGTAGGGCCGGATCGAACGATCGGTCGGGCGTCGGCACCGCGATCACCTCCGGCACGCCCGCCGCTTCGAAGAGCCGCTTCGCGCGCCACTCGTGCCAGGCCGACGTGACGAGCAGCACTCGGCGCCATTGGCGCGCGCGAACGAGTGCGGCGGCGGCGCGGCTTTCGTCGAAGGTGTCGCGAACGCCGGGCAATTCGAGCATCACGGGGAAGCGCTCGGGATACAGGCGCCGCGCTTGTGCTTTCGCGGTTTGCGCCATCGTCGGACAATTCGCGCCGAACAACTCGGGTGCTTGCGCGGACACGACCACGTTGGGCGCGTATCCCGCCGCCCACAATTCCAAGCCTCGGATCAGCCTCTCCTGCCCGACGGTGTTGAGGAGCTCGCGTTCGCACTGAAGGCTCGATCCGAGCACGACGATGGCGTCCGCCGACTCGGGAAGCTGAACCACCGACATCGCGCGCAAGGCAGGCGTCAACACGGGTGTGAGCACCACGAGGGCGCCGACGAGGTACACCACGACGAAGGACGTCAGCAACATTCGCCGCAGAGCTCGCCGAACGGCGCACACCGCGCACACGAGAATCGCCAAGAGGTCGACTCGGTCGGTCAAGCCGACGTTCAGCAAAAGGCCTGGCAGCACGATAAGGGCAACTCCCAACGCGGCCCCCAGCGTCAACGATCGAAGCACGTTCGTCGCGGATGGATCAGGACGTCGGGCAGAGGATTGCAGAAGCGGCATTCCGTCCAGTTTGCCACTTCTGCCGTCAACTCCTTCGGGCACTCAGCAAAATAATGAGTTCAGTCTGTATGTTGGTTAAAGGAAACGCTTGCGACTCGGTATCGTGAAGAAGCAAGAGAAACGGCCCTCTTCCCACTCGTCTTTCAGCAGCAAACGGGGTTATATCGTGAACGTCACCATCATCGGATCAGGCTATGTCGGTCTCACCACAGCGGTGGCTTTGGCCCTCATCGGGCATCGCACGCGCGTCTACGACATCGACAACGCCAAGATCGAAGGTCTGCGCGTCGGACGCGCCCCTTTCTACGAGCCGGGCCTCGAGGAAGCATTGCAAGCCGCTCAAGCCAACTTGCAATTCGAGTACGAACCCTCGCGAGCCTTCGAAAACGCCGATGTGGTCATGATCGCCGTGGGTACCCCTCCCACGCCCGCGGGTGGAGCGAACCTCGGGTACCTCTACACAGCGCTGCGCGACCTTACCGAGCACAACACCAACCACGACGTTCTCGTTGTCACCAAGTCCACGGTGCCGGTCGGTACCGGCTCGAACGTCTCGGCGTTCTACGAGCAGGCCACCGGACGCACCCCCTTGATCGCGAGCGCGCCGGAATTTCTCCGTCAAGGTCGCGCCCTCGCGGACACCCTGTATCCGGAGCGGCTCGTCTTCGGCACCCGTGATCCTCGCGCGCTGACTCTGCTGCGCGAACTGTACGAGCCGATCATTTCCCAGACGTTCGAGCCGCCCGCTTACCTGCCGCAGCCTCAGCAACGTTCGACCGTTCCCGCGATCGAATGCTCGATCGAAAGCGCCGAGCTCGCCAAGTACGCCGCGAACGCCTTCCTCGCCACCAAGATCTCCTTCGCCAACGAAATCGCCAACGTCTGCGACCTCGTCGGGGGAGACGTGCAAGACGTCATGGCCGTTCTCGGCCTCGACTCACGCATCGGCGCGCAATTCCTGCAGGCAGGACTCGGGTACGGAGGCAGCTGCTTTCCGAAGGACACCCGCGCGCTCGCACAACTCTCCAACCGAGAAGGCTACAGCTTCAAGTTGCTGAGCGCGACCATCGAAGTGAACAACGATCAACGCTTCCGCGTCATCGACAAGCTCGAACGGCACTTCGGAACCCTGCAAGGCAAGGACATCACGGTGCTCGGACTCACCTTCAAGGCAGGCACCGACGACTTGCGTGACGCTCCCAGCTTGGACATCATCGCCGAACTCGTGTCGAGAGGTGCGCGCGTGACCGCGCACGATCCCGTCGCCCTCGACGCGGCCGGGAAAATGCTTCCCGCCCATGTCCGTCTGTGCTCCGAGGCCCAAGAAGCCTTGAAAGGAGCGGACGCCGCACTGCTCGTCACCGAGTGGCCCGAGTACCGCGCGCTCGACTGGCGGGCGGCCCAGCGCTCCATGCGCCATAACGTGATCATCGACGGCCGTAACGCTCTGGATCACCACCTCCTGGCCGAGATTGGCTTCGTGTACGAAGGTGTGGGACGTGTGGGACGCCGGGCGCTTCCAGCTCCGACCTTCGTCTAATTCATCTCGAGCTCGTAACTCTTTTACAGAGAGCGACTTGCTCCCACCTTGTGGGAGCAAGTCGCTCTCTGTTGGAGATGAACGCTTGGCATTTCCACGCTCGGCCGCACAGATGCACAATGGCGAGTGTGATCACGCTCGTTCGTAGACTCTTATCCCTGCTTGTGAGTCGACGTGCGGGCGCCGCTGTGCTCGGCTCACTTCTCCTTGGCTGCTCGCCTCCGTACTCCGAGAGCGACATCCTTTCTCAAGTTCTAACGCAGAGCCGCACCGAGGGGCCGCTCTTGAGCCGCTACCACTACAACCTGGAGGTCGCCGGGGCCATCCAGACGACTTATTCGTTCATGATGTACCGTCCGCGTCAAGTTTTGACGGGCATCGAGGTCGATGTCACGAAGCCCGTCGGCGAACGCGCCACGATCCTGGAGCCCGGCAAGTACAAACGATGGGACCTCCTCGTTCTGCGTAACCACCCACAAATCGCCATACTGAGTTCGCTAGATTTCCTGGAATTCACCTTGAATCGACCCGCTCGCGTCGCCGTCGCCTTACGGGGCGCTACAACTCCTTCCTGGCTGCGAGGCTGGACGGAAAGCTCGCCCGTTACGCTGACTCAAAATGGGCGCGTCGTGGTGACACGAACATTTGAGAAGTCGTTTCCGGCGGGAACTGTAACCCTGGGAGCGCTTGGCGCGCCCAGAAATCGAGTTGACGACATGTACTTCGTGATGCTCGCCGAAGAGCAAGGTTCACCATCAACGGAGCCTGGCGTGCCCGTGGGTTTGGAGAAGCCCAAACCGAATCTTCCTTGCCCAGCATGGGTTCACGATCAATACACGACCGTCGGGCCGGATGGAAAAACCTATCCGACTTGGCATCCGCAAATCGATCCCCGCTATTGGTGCTTGTTCGGCCACGAGCACGGCTCGGATCCATCGCTGGCCGGGCTGGCCTATCGCCCCGCGTTCGGTTACACGTCCAAACGTCACGATATGGTCGAAGCCCATCCTGGCTTCAAAGTTTATACCGTTCCCTCTGGAAACGACTTCTGGGTGATCACGCAGCATTTTGGTACGGGTGGACACGCGAGAGTATGCGAGTCGTTCCATACGATCGACGTGGCCTTTGTACAAAAAGGAGTGTTGCAGGCAGATCTACACTTTATGGGAGATTTCGGGGCCGCAAAAGTTGTAAGTAGAGAATTCGATCAGATTGTCACAGGCTGTAGTCAACCTTCTCGCTCTGACTCTGTCGGAGCTCGACACCTCCTTCTATTTCCGAATATCGGGTACGAGCCGTGGAGAGCGGACTTGTCCAAACTGCGTCTCGGTTTCAGTTCTCCGTCGATCACCTTCGATACCGGCGATCCTCAGACGGCGTGCTTGGACGTTGATTGCTCGCAGTTGAAGCGATTGGAGAATGCGTGGGGCGCTCAGCACCGGGTGAGTATCAATACAATCTCGCTTCGCTCGCAGGAGAGCATTCGGGGGACGTTTTACACCGACCCGCTCGGACGTGAAGTGGTTTCATCAAATAGTACAATGGCGACAAAGCAGTACATCGCCGCAAATATAAATGTGGGCATGGAAATCAATGAGACTTGCTATACCTTAGATCCTTGGCGCGGCCAAATGCAGTGTGACTCTCCTTTGAGAGACACCGATATGAATCTTGAAGGATCCCTGGGAGATTCAAACTAAGCGCCTGCTGTAGAAGTGAATAAAGCGTTGAGTTACCGAGATAGTGCCAACAGTGCGGACGACGGAAGTGGGCAGAGCTTGAGGGTAGTACAGGGCCAAGAAGGCCAACGACCGCAAGCGTCACGCTTGGTCTCGTGCGGCACGTCAAAGTGCACACGGCCAATTTGTAAGACCGGGCTGAGGCGAAGCTGCTGTTCGCGCATCCCGAAATGCTCTGTTCAGCCTTTCCGCTAATGCACCTTGATGGTCCATGGAACCAACTCGACCGACAAGCCCAGACGCACCGCTAAGGACGACGGAGCGGTGCCGTAGGCTGCGGAAGCGCTGGTCTTCGAGGTGATGATCCGCTTGATGTTACGAAGTTTGGCGAAGTTATGACCCAAAGGGAACTGGAAGCGCGCCGCTTGGCGGCGGTGCCCTTGTCGTAATTGCACTCGTGGTCGACTCACACGCTGGCAGCGTAGTTGGGCGTGTGCCAGAGCACAGTCGAACGCGTGGCAGCAAAAGCTGCGGGGGCGGGTTTACGTGCGTGGACGGCCGAGGCGGTTGTCGCGCGAACAGGAAGCTCAGGTGTGCCTGTGGTTGCGGATGGGTACAAGCACCTTCGGGTTTCCGAGTGACACTTGGCAGAGGGCGTAGGTGCAAACGTTGAACGCGAGGAGTTTGGTGTTATGTACCACCGAGACCACGTGTTTCCGCTGCTGCGTCGCTTGGGTTTCGTTCGCTAACATTAAAAAATACTAAGCGTGAATTGACTCGACGCTCTCATCTAAGTTTTTCTCGTTTACACCGCTTTTCAAAGGCACTTTAAGAAGTTCAGCAGGACGTTTCTCGCATGGACGATGGCGAAAACGCCATAGGCCAAAACAGCGATACAGCGTGCGTCAAGAACGAACGCCCCTTTCAGCGCGGCGTTTAAGGTATTGTGTGGGATTCAGTTCCGGGCGTTCTTCACCGTAGAAAGCACTTTCTTTGCTGAGACGACTTTTCACACCTTCTCCTCGTTGTGATGAGTAGGCAGCCTGTCACCTCATCTTCGATTATTTCTAAAGTAGGGGCTCTATAAAAACTACTTAAATATGCTGTCAAATACGGAATTGGATTTTAGAAATTGGATTATATTAAGTGTAAGCTTCGAAAAAGTAAGATTAGATGTTTTGCCATTCACTAATTGACTGCCCCAATAGTTTGTGGCAGCATTGAACACAATACCAGAATTAATATTTCTTTGCATAGCAAGAATAATAGTGTAAGTATCTTTTCCACCCCATAGTGTTTTATTGTATCCAAATGAGGCAATTCTGTAAAACTTTAATATATCGTTGTTTATTATGGGTGATCCATCCACAGAAGTGCCAGACACCACGGTTCCGTCAAACTCCGGCAAGCCGTTGTAGTCTTTCCCAGTCATTGATTTTGTACCAACATCAAATGGTATTAGATCTCCATCCTTTATATCGATTCCATTGTAGAACGCCGATTTGGTTGCCAAGGCCTTATAGCCCCCGAAGCTTTTCTTGCTGTCAACCATTCCGCCGCGCTGATACTCGGCTCCTACCGACAAAATCGTCGGTAGCCCCAAGGCCCCAGAAACCCAATATAAATTTGTTTTGTTCAACGGATTAGCTTCAGGATCAGTTAGGGTCTTGTAGCATATCAAAGTATTATCCTTGCCATATCTCACAGGCCACCACATATTATTACCAGAAAATACTGCAGCATTTCCGCCAGCGCTAACAAATTTATCAAAGTTGATTCTAGCCTGTCTGCTCCAGTACTCACTATGACCAGCTATTACTAAAAGCTTTGCTGACCGAATTCTTTCATATTCGTCTAAGTCAGAATCGGCAATATAAGATACAGATCCAATTTCAGTTTCATGAATCTTCATCCATTTTAAAAACGGATAAATTAAAGAACTTTTAAAATCAAGGGGCCGCATAAAGGATACAACACCAGCCGATATATTATCTCCACAAATACGATCATATAAACTATTTCCTCCAGAGCAAGAGTAGGCGTTTATTGTATTTGTATCGACGACAACCACTACGTCTTTAGCCGCGATTGACCTAACTATGAATGGAACTTGATCATTCCAAAAATAGACTCCTGAGGCAAGAGAATTTGGAATACTATAACTATAGCTCACTTTATAACCGTAGCCATTTACAGCTGGCGCGTTTTTTGAAGCATATTGTGGGCCAAGTTTTGCCTTGACGCTTCGGATGCTCGACCCATCAACGCTTGTTATATGTACGAATCCAGAAAATGGAACTCGGGCATTTATCATTACATTTTGCACGTCTCCAGCTTGAACGGAAAGCTTGTCTACGTATCCGTCGACAATATCAGCCTCTTGTGCCACTCCTGTGCTGAGCACTAACGCCGTCGCCAAGCTCAACCGTACATTTAACATTCCTTAATATAAGCTCTCAAGCATGATGTTGATAAGAATTACGTTGAGGATAATCGTATAGATGTCTATACCTTATTATAAAACTGATACAGAAGGTTATCGTAGAAGCAACGTAGACACGTACACTTCTCCGTTGACTGTAATAGGAGGCTATTCGCAGGATCTGCTCTACAAACGTCACCTGGATGGCGTTCGATTGCGTTCAGGACACACTTTTCTCGTCGGTAATTCGAGCGAGCATCAAGCGAACCATCGCCGCGTACCTGAGCCCCTCACCGGTTTCCGGCAAGCGCTCGTAGTCCTTCGCCAGGCGAAGGTACGCTCCACTACACCGTCTCGAAATGTCTCGGAATGACTCTGAAGTTACAAAAGCCTCGGAAGGTCTTGATTTGCTCGAGCGTCAATTCCTGCCCTTCCGGCAACCGATATGTGCGGATATTCGCATTGAGGCGCGGCGCCACCTCGACGGTACAGCGCAACGTCTGTTTGACCCACTCGACCCACGTCCCTTTGTACCCACCATCGACGAACAGATGTGACAAGGGAGCGAACAGTGGCCTGGCAAGCGGGAGTAGGAGCTCACCGTCGAGTCGGTCCGTGACCTTCGCCGCCAAGATCTTGACTTTCACGAGCAGACCTTGCATGTCAACCAGCATGTGGCGCTTGTGGCCCTTGATCTTTTTGCCTCCGTCATAGCCCTTCACACAGCCCTGCTCAGTGGTTTTCACGGTTTGGCGATCGACAACCCCCGCTGAAGGCTGTGCAAGCCGACCTGCCACTACCCGAACCCGCTCACGAAGATGCGCGTTCAATGCTTCCCACAAGCCTCAAATGCGCCAGATATGGAAGTAATGAAAGACGGTTTGCCAAAGTGGTAGCAGTCAGAGAGGTATCGTTAGGGGCGTGTCAGGAAGGGTTTGTCGCCCTCATCGGATGTGAAGTGCGTGGTCGTACCGTAAGGCATGAAGTACGAGGTGCACCTCACAAGTGAGGAACGCGCCCACCTGACGGCGATCCTCAAATCCGGTGTCGCGCCCACTCGCAAGATCACCCATGCCCGGATTCTCCTCAAAGCCGACCAGAAGACCCGAGGCCTCGACGACCAGCACATCGCCGAGCAACTCGAAATCAGCGCCCGTACCGTCGCTCGCGTGCGACGCCGCGACGTCCTCGACGGCTTCGAAGCGGCGCTCGACCACCTACGCCCTCAGCGACTCAAACCGAAGAAACTCGACGAGCGTAGCGAAGCGCATTTGATTGCTTTGTCGTGCAGCACCGTGCCGGACGACCTCGGGCACAAGACTTGGACGCTTCGTCTGCTTGCTGATCGAATGGTCGAACTCGGGTATGTCGAGTCGATTTCGCACGAAACGGTGCGCGTCTATCTCAAAAAAACGTCCTCCAGCCCCATAAGCACGAACAATTCGTGATTCCACCCGAGCAGAATGGCGCGTTCGTCGCGGCGATGGAGGATGTGCTATTGATTGCGGCATTGATTTGCGTGAATAAGACGGGCAGGCAGGTCGATATACCGAACGCGTTGCCATGCCACCACCAACTTCGCCTTTAACTCCGTCAACGACCGCGCGCAGAAGTTCCCCAACACGTGGCGCTTCACGTACGCCCACACTCGCTCGATTGGATTCAGTTCCGGCGCGTACGGCGGCAAAAACACCAAGGACAAGCGTTCGTGTCCTTGTACAAAGCGCTGCACCTGCTTCGCTCGGTGAATGCCCGCATTATCCAGCACCACGATCACCTCACCCGTCACGTGCCACAACACGTGCGTCAAGAAGCGCACGACGTCCGCACTTCGGATCGCGCCCTGTTTGGTGTTTTGAAAGAACCGCCCCGACGACGTGATCGCCCCAATGGTCGAGAGTTTGAGCCAATTCGCCGGCAGTTCCACCACGGGTGTCACGCCCCGCATCCCCCACGTTCGACGTCGCACGCCCTTCATGGCGAAGCCGACCTCATCGAGGTAGACCAGCGTCGCGCCGTCAGCGACCTTTTTTTTCCAACTCGGGGCGCACCTGCTCAACCCACGTCACGATGCGGTGGTCGTTGCGCTCCCAGGCCCGCCCGTCGGGCTTTTGTGGCGTGAAGCCGAGCGCACGCAAGAGTTTACGAACATGATCGCGGTGGTACCACACGCCGAGGTGCTGACCGATCACGTCGCGGACGCGAGGTGTCGTCCACGTGGCGTCGGGAAAGCCGTGCGAGAGCGCGCCTTGTCGAAGGCGGGTTCGCACTTGGTCGCGCTGCTCGTCGGTTAAGCGTGGGGTGCGGCCGGGAGTGACGGTGGCGTTGAGGGTGCCGTGTTTCTTGTGGCGTTCGACCCACGTGGAGACGGTCTTGACGGAAACGCCAAAGTAGTCGGCGATGTCTTGGTGGGTGTGCGTTCCGGCTTGCAGATGGTGGAGGGCGGCGAGGCGGCGTTCTTCGAGTTGCGCGCGGGTGTACCGTTTGGGCTGCCAGCCGGTCATACCGCAGCTTATACCTTCAAAGCTAAGCCGCAATCAATAAAGTGCGTTTGATAAGCCTCAGGACGTACTTTTGACCAGTCGGCGCACCATCAGTCGAATCATGACCTCGTACACGAGATTCTCCGCCGTCTC